>NZ_JBVVOZ010000047.1:0-39060 GCF_055807395.1 Bradyrhizobium sp. Kon10
GCCGTCGGCATCGCCAACGAATGGGCCGCGAAATTCGGCGCGGGCTACCGGTTCAACGACATGATCGGCAGCCTCCAACTGTACGGCATCTACGAGATCATGCGCCGCCAAAATACGGTAGCCGATTTCAACGAACGTTCGCGCGACGGCTACTTCCTGAGCGCGACCCAGACGGTCGACAAATGGGATGTCAGCGCATCATGGGCCCACGCCAACGCGTCGCCGGGCTCGCCTGGCACCGGCGTCCTCAATGCCTATCCCACCCCCGGGGTCGTGGTCTCCGCTCCGGCCGGCGCCGCCGACTTCGCGCTCAACACCGTAGACTCCAGCGCAGACCAGTACGCACTCGGCGTGAAGTATCACTTCAGCCCGTTCGTGAGCTGGTACCTCGTCGGCAGCTATCTGCGCAACGGACCCGGCGCGCACTACTGCCTCGGTGTCAGCGGGCACGGTTATGGCGTTTGCGGACGCGACGCCAACAACAACGTTGTTGCGGGCAACAAGGCGGAAGCGGTCACAACGGGCATGACGTTCGACTTCTGAGGCCATGGATGAAGCAGACGAAGGGGAGCTTGCGATCTCCCCTTCGCGTCTGTTCCTCTCCCGTTTGCACGCGGACGATCCTCGCCGATGCGGGTGCAAGTGATAGCTGCCGCTAGTACGTAGGCAGAAATCTGCTTAGGTTGCGTGATCAAGTCAGCTTGCAGAATCAGCATGCCAAATCATACGGTTTCCGCGCTGTCCGGCGAGACCGGGTTTTCAGGGGCTCCCCAGGAACGCGCACAGCAAAGCGCCAGTCCGGCCACACTCCTGCTGGCTCTCGGGATCGTCTACGGAGATCTCGGCACAAGCCCGCTCTACACGATGCAGACCATCGTGCATCTGCTGGGTTCGGGCTTCTCCGCCGACGCGGCGCTCGGAACCCTATCGCTGATCGTGTGGGCGCTCATCATTACCATTTCGGTCAAGTACAGCGTGTTTGTAATGCGCGCCGACAATCATGGTGAAGGCGGCATTCTCGCGCTGATGGCAATGACGGGAGCGCACTGGTCGGGGCGCGGGCGGTGGCTGATCGTCGCGGGTCTGTTTGGGGCCGCTCTGGTCTATGGCGACGGCATCATCACGCCGGCTATTTCGGTCTTGAGCGCGGTCGAGGGCCTCAATGTCGCAACTGAGGTGTTCAAGCCTTACACCATGCCGATCGCCGCTGTCATCCTCGTGGCGTTGTTTGCGGCCCAAAGCCGCGGGACCGCGACGGTGGGCCGGGCGTTCGGCCCGGTAATGCTGCTCTGGTTCGTCACCATGGGCCTGCTTGGTCTGCTCAACATCATCGCCAATCCTCAGGTTCTTGCCGCCCTGGATCCGATCCATGGGTTCAAGTTGCTGACCATGCATGCTGGCCTCGGCTTTACCGTCCTTGGAGGAGTATTTCTGGCCGTCACCGGGGGCGAGGCGTTGTATGCCGACATGGGTCATGTCGGACGAACTCCAATCCGTCTCGCTTGGTACGGTCTGGTGCTGCCTGCCCTCATCCTGAACTATGCCGGCCAAGTCGCGCATCTGATCGCGCATCCGGACCTTCGGGCAAATCCCTTTTTCGGCCTGGCACCGCCATGGGCGCTTTATCCGCTGGTCGCGTTGGCCACGCTGGCCACCATCATCGCCAGCCAAGCGATCATTACCGGCTCTTTCTCGATGACGCGGCAGGCGATGCAGCTCGGATGGTTTCCGGGCCTCAGAATTTCACAAACGTCTGCCGATCAGTACGGACAGATCTATGTCCCGTTCGTCAACTGGTCCCTAGCGATATGCACCCTGGTGCTCACGGCGGTGTTCGGTAGCTCGGACCGACTCGCTGGCGCTTACGGCACGGCGGTATCGACAACGATGGTCCTGACCACGATTCTGCTGCTTCGGGTGATGACGATCCGGTGGCACTGGGGCGCTCTGAAATCGATCGGGGTCGCCGCCCCCTTGCTGCTCGTCGACCTTGCCTTCTTCGGGGCCAATCTGCTGAAGATCGGAGAAGGCGGCTGGATCCCCCTCAGCTTCGGGCTCCTTGTCTTCCTGATGATGATCACTTGGCACTACGGGGTCACTGCGATCCATCGTCGGAATACCGCGCACTCAGAATCGGTGGCGGACTTCCTGCGTCGGCTGGCCGAGGAAAAGATCGCACGCGTGTCCGGGACCGGAGTTTTCCTGACCCGGCTTGGCAAAGGCATGCCGCCGATCATCGTAAATCATGTGACCCAGACGCACTCTCTGTTCGAGACCGTGGTCGCGCTGACCGTGAGCTTCGAAGCAGTGCCGCGCGTTAAGCAGCGCGATCGCATCAGAAGCGAGAAGCTCGGGGACGGAATTTGGCACGTCAACGTTCACTTCGGCTTTGTCGAGATTCCCGACCTCCCATCCGTGATCTCGCAACCGAAGCACGAAGGATTACCCGCCTGGGAGAGGCCCACCTACTACGTGGAACGAGTCGATGCCGTGAGCCGCCCAAAACGCCCGCCTCTTTCCAAATGGCGGGTCGCTCTGTTCGCGTTCATGTCCCGTAACTCTGCCCACCCAGTCGATCGTTTCAGGATCCCGATCAATCGGCTGGTCGAAATAGGCCGGCGCATCGAGCTCTGACAAGCCGCGAGAACGTCAGAATATGAGCTGCTAACGGCGGTGCACGACGGCATAGTCTATGCGCAAAAGCCCTCCGTTTGGCATCTTTGAGCCCCCGAACCGATCCGCAAACGAGGGCGAAGCGATCCTCGTTCAGCAAACGAGGTCGGTGCTTACCGCTCGCGAACTGGGTGGCTCGCTTTCGGTGGCATGACCACGGCACCACGGTCGGGATGGAAATCGTCGGTTAGCACACGCTGGCGGTAGCCATCACCTTTCATTCGCCCATCAAAAAGGAACGGCCGTTCTGCATCTGCGCTGACGGTCGCCGGTGTCTGTGATTGTTCAGCCTTGGTATTTTGTGCATTGGCTGCGGTCGCGGTCAATGCCGACAAAAGCGCGATTGCTAGTCTCGACATGACGGGCTCCTCTCCGGCGCGGGATCAACGTGTGGCCATACGATTTAGTTTTGCTAACCTTTGGGAGAAACTGGACAATAGGAAGGCGACCATCTAATCGGACCGCCTCTGGCCCATCTCTGACCTCCCGACCGGCGCCGTAATATACGCTGCCGGTGCTCAACCGGCAGTAAGCAGCCGGGATACCGGAAGGCCGCTTGTGACCCCAAGCCGGCCTTATATCGTGCGCTTGAGAAACAAAGACTCGAAACTTCGGTACAGGATCATTACCGGTGATTTGGCCGGAGCAACGCCGCCTGCGACTATTTCAGCCAGGCGAAAGGTGCAAACGCCGACCTAGGGCACGCTAATTGGGGAACGGGCCGAGGAAACTGGCATTTTCGACGATGCCATGAGTGAGTTGTCCCGCTCAGCGATTGCGGCTGCGCATGATTTCTCGGCTTACAAGCTTAGCCGCCGAACTTTTACGGTGCGCCGGGTAGTTGCGGGAGATCATCGGTGATCTTGTACCAGGGCGCTTTGCTGGCCACGTGGACGTGAATTTTTGGCTGGACGCCGGGATCGTCATCCAGTGCGCCCAGCGGCAAGCCATAATAGTCTGGATGATCGTCGAACTTGCTCAGGATCGGGGATCCGCATACCTGGCAAAAACCCCTGTGATTTCCTGGTGATGATTCATAGAAGGTAATGAGCGCCTCGCCCTGTACGAATTCAAACTCGGCCGATCTCACCGCTGCCCGGCTGCGAAAGGCGCTACCCTGTGCCTTCCGGCACATCGAGCAATGGCAATTCATGGCGCCGGAGAGCCGCCCCTCAATCTGATACTTGATGCCGCCGCACAGGCAGCTTCCGCGTAACATGAGCGCCTCCCAATAACCGCTGCGTTACAATCTCGTCAAACCACCATATTGAAAGCTGCTGCCGACGCAAATCCTGCTGCATCTCCGTATGTGGAGTGCATGCGGCCGGTCGTCTGATTTTCAGACCCCGCTCCAGCGGGCCGAGTTTCTCGCTCGCACCCGTGGTGATCAAACGAGAAAGCGCCACTTCCGCTGCTGGCGCCGCAGCAGATATGGCTTAAAAGCCTCACTGCTCAGCGCAGCTCTGCAATGAGGGCTCGGTCTCGGCGGCTGTCTTCGGGCCTGATTGGGTCGTCGAGATCCAAATGCCGATGAATACCGTCACAATCCCAGCCGCAAGATTCCAGCGCAGCGGCTCGTTGAGCAATGTTGCGCCGACGAGCGAGGCCGCCACCGGATTGACGGTGACCGATATCGCGACACGGGTCGGCGTGGTTCGCTCAAGCGCGAAGGCCCAGAGGTAGAAGGTCAGCGCGCTGCCGAAGGCACCGAGATACAACGCGCCGAGCCATTGCGGCGGGCCGAAGGCTTTGACTGGCGCAAAGCTCCCGTGGAGCATGGAGAGGATGACGAGGACGGCAGCACCGGCCGCCATCGCCAGCGTCGTGAAGGGAATGGGCCCGGAGCGGCGGATGAAGGGTTTGGACCAGATGCTGTAGAGCGCCATGCACAGCGCGGCGCTCACCATCAGAAGGTCGCCGCGCCACGCGCCGTCGGGCGCCGTGCCGAGCCCGCTCAGCAGGGCGATGGATACCCCTGACATCGCGACTAGGACTCCGGCGGTCTTTCGCGCGGTCAACGGCTCGCTGCCGAGCGCCGCGCCAACCACCATGGTCAACAAGGGCAGCGTCGACAGTGCCAGTGCGCCGCGCGCCGCGGTTGTGAAGATCAGCGACGCGTTGAACAGGATCGGAAACCCGGCATAGAAGAGCAGGCCTAAGCCCACGACCGCCGGCCTATCCTCCCGCGGCGGCCAGCGATGTCCCTGCACGAGCGCCACCGGCAGTAGCAGTAGGAAGCCCATCCCGAACCGGAAGGAGCCGATCGCCAGCGGATCAATGGCGTTGACCAGAAACCGCGTCGCGCCGATCGACGTGCCACCCAGAGCGCTGGACACCACCGCAGCCAATACGCCCCAAACCTCGCTCATCGCTTATCCTCCATTCCAGGGTTGCACAGCCTAGGGGAGGCGCGATAATCAAGAAATCGAATTTAATTGATGTATGTAATCGCGGATTCTGATGAGGGCACCGATCTTGGATCCGGATCTCTTGCAAGCGTTTCTAGCGGTGGCGGATCATCGCTCGTTCACTCGCGCGGCCATGACCCTGAACCGGACGCAGTCCGCCCTGAGCATGCAAGTTAAGCGTCTGGAGGAGCAGCTCGGAGTGGAGCTGTTTCACCGCACCAAGGCCAACGTGGTCCTAAGCGCTGCCGGCGAGCGGCTACTCGACTACGCGCAGCGCATCCTCAGCCTGAATGAGGAGGCAGCGGGTCGGGTTCGCGAGCACAGGGTGGAGGGACGCGTTCGGCTCGGGGTCATGGACGATTACGGAACGCTGTTCCTGCCGCCGCTGCTTGCGAGCTTCATAGCCAATTATCCCCTGATCGATGTAGAGATGGAGACCGGGCTGACGTCCACCATGACCGACCGGCTTGGGAAGGCCTACAACATCGTCATCGCCATGCATCCGGAAGGACATTCCCAGGGCGAACTGCTTAGGCGCGAGCAGGCTGTGTGGGCGGCGAGCACCGAACATCGCGTCGAGGAATCGGACCCACTTCCGGTGGCGCTGTATCCGCAGGGATGTCTGTTTCGCAATTGGGCCATACAGGCGCTGGACAAGGCAAACCGCCCATGGCGGCTCGCTTTCGTCAGTCACAGCATCTCGGCGGTCGAAGCGATAGCGGCGCAGGGCCTTGCGGTGACGGTGGTCAAATCTGGAACGTTTCCATCAAAACTTCGGCGCCTTTCGGAGCGCGATGGTCTGCCGCAGCTGCCGCGCGGGGAAATTCGGCTTCATCGGGCGCCAAAGCTATCGCGCGCGGGAACGCTACTTGCCGACCATCTAGTGGCGTCGTTGGCCGGGCCGGCGCGAAGCAAGGTTGTGCGCCGGTAATGTTTTGGACTGTCATCGCATTGATCATTGTCTTTGTTGCGTTGTTGCTCCTGCGACGCGCTTACGCAGCCCCAATTCCAGGAATATTCGATTCCGGCCATTGCGGTCTTCCCCATTGTTACCTCTCGATTTAGTCGGGTGCGAATGCAGCATAGGACGCTCGCATCATGGTTCAACGGCGCGCAGCCTACCAAACGAGGGGCCGGGTTAATGCCGAAGCGCGCGTCAGCCGCCGTGACCTCCGCTGCCGCTGGTGAACCGGGCCGAGCTGAACCGGCCGCAATCGCAGCTTTCGACCCAAGGAGACGTTGCCAGCTTGGCAGACCGCTATTAACGTATTCGGTGCCTTGGCGAGCTGTACTTGATTGCAGACAGCGAATTGCCGATGGCCCGAAATGATTATCGGAATAGCTGACGCCTGTAGTTGAGATTTCGTTTGATCGAAGCCGATTGAAGCGCTCGGCTAATTACGAGCGGGACGTTCCGTGCGCTTAGATAGATCTAGTTGACCAAAAAATTAGAGGAAACCAGCATGTTTAGACTCTTTATGACGTCTGCCGCCATTGTTGCCATCACCGTCAGTGTCGCCCGTGCCGATTCCGATCTGGTCAAGCGCGGCGATTATTTGGTCAACGGTGTTTTAAGCTGTGGCAATTGCCACACGCCGAAAGGCCCGAACGGTGACGTCCTAGACAAGGCGTTCTCCGGTGGCGGGTCCTGGGACGAGCCGCCGTTCAAGGTATCTGCCGCTAACATTACGCAAGACAAGGAGACCGGAATCGGAAACTGGAGCGACGCCGATATCAAGAAACTGATGCGCACTGGGGAAACGCCAAAGGGTGTGCACATCGCCATGATCATGCCGACGGGCTTTTACCACATTATGACCGAACGCGATCTGGAAGCCGTCGTCGCATACTTACGTACAATCGCTCCGATCCAAAACAAAGTCGCCGATCCCATTTACAAGATGCCGCAAGTCGAAAACGTCCTGCCCGGCGGGGAAGAGCCATTCGCGGAATCGACGATGAGCGACAGCGCGAAAAAGGGTTTCTATCTCGCCACCATTGCACATTGTATGGAGTGCCACACGCCGTTGGGACCAGTAGGTCGCGAGTTCACGACTAAGCTGGGGGCGGGTGGTTTCGAATTCCGAGGCCCTTGGGGTGTTTCTGTTTCCCGCAACATCACCCAGAGCACAACCAATGGGATCGGTGGATGGACTGACGCCGAGATCAAGCGCGCCATCACTCAAGGGATCAGCCGCGACGGCAGTCGTCTCAAGCCACCGATGGGTTTCCACTACTACGCCACTATAACTCCGGATGATCTTGATGCGGTGGTCGCCTATCTGCGCACGGTGGCGGCGCAGGACTGACCTCGAACTGCACCCAAGCGTCAAGTTGTAGCCGGTCTCGCCGCGTTCGGCTCTTTTTACCGGCTATCGCCGATCTCGGACCTCCTCCACAGGCGAGCATCCTCTGTGGCATGCCGGTGGCCGATGTACTGGATTTGCCATGCGACGTGTAGGCGATCGGAACCGAGGACAGGCTTCATTATTTGGTCTTCCCGCAGCGCAAGGATCGAGTTCGCCTGTATGGCTGTTGCGATTTTGCTGACCTCGCGCGATTTGCTGGCCCGGACAAGCAAACCGAGTTGCTCCGGGCCATTCGGTTGAACTGTCTGCCGCTGGGCGAGGCGAGTGCAGCAGGTAAGTCGATCGGACCTTTGAACGGAGTTTCAAACGAAGATCATTGGACGCGAAAGCGCGCCGGGCCCCCGTGACCATCCGTGCGGCTGAGCGTCGCCTCTTACCCTACCCGGCTGTGCTGATCGGTCCCGAGCGCCTGCCGCCGGAAGCTTTCCTGCCAGAGACAATTGAAAAGCTGTTTGCGTCTTAAAGTCAGCATTCCGAAAATGTCGGTTCCTGGGCTCTTAGCGGAACAGTGCTAGACCCGCCGCCACCTCCGCCATGCGACGTTACAGGGAGTTAGGCCAGCCACGCTTTGGCCCTGAGCGGCCGAGGCGGAAACATGCTAGTAGGATCATCCCGGCCGCCAACAGGCGTCCTCGTTGCGGGAAGAGGCACATGCAACGTCGGGAATTTGTCATCCGGATAGCTGGTTTCTCAGCCGCTTGTCCGCTGATGGCGCACGCGCAACATAGGCCAGTGGTGGGCGTCGTACGCATCGCACAACGTGGCGCAAGCCCGCATCTTGAGGACGCGTTTCGCCGGGGCTTGAAGGACGGAGGCTACGTCGAAGATCAGAATGTCCTGCTCGAATGGCGGTGGGCCGACGGTGACTATGATCGATTGGCGGAAATGGTTGCCGAGCTGGTCGGCCAACGGGTCACCGTGCTCGCCGCAATCGGAGCCACAAAGACGGCGCTCACTGCGAAAGCAGCCACGGAACGCGTTCCAATAGTATTCATGATCGGAGGTGACCCCGTCGAATTTGGCCTGGTCAAAAGTCTCGCGCACCCGGGCGGAAACATCACAGGGGTTGCTCTTCTGGCAGAGAATAGGGATTCGAAGCGCCTCGAACTCCTCCACCAGCTTGTGCCAGCGGCGACGAGGATTGCGCTACTGATAAACCCGGAAAACCCCTACGGCCAAGTGGGAGCCCGGCAAGTTGAAGCGGCGGCGCGCAGCTTGGGATTGGAGCTGCACATAATTCGCGTGAAATATCAAAGTGAGATTGATGCGGCGTTTCCAGACCTGGTCGAGCGAGGTATCGGTGCCCTGATGATCGGCGCGGATGCGTTTTTTTTGAATCAGCGCAGCCAAATCGCGGCTCTGGCATCCCGGTATGCCCTCCCAACGATGGCTGAACAGCGCGAAATCCCTGAGGCGGGCGCCTTGGCGAGTTATGGCCCCAACACGACTGACGCGTTACGTCTGACTGGATTATATGTCGCCCGCATACTGAACGGGGAGAAGCCAGCCGACATGCCGGTCCAGCAGGCAACGAAGTTCGAACTTGTCATCAACATCAAGGCAGCAAAGGCGCTGGGCATTACCGTCCCAGACACGATGCTCACGCTCGCCGACCAAGTCCTAGAATAGAGTTGATCGGGATGTCAGTGGTGGCCCTAAGCCGAATGGTCCAGAGGACCTTAGGCGCGCTCGACAAAACTCACTGAACCCAAAGCAGCGCGGAACGGCAGGCCGCCCCGGCGAGGGGTCCTATTCGTAGTCGAGCGGCAAGCGCCGCATCACCGCCTTGGAAACAAAGGAAACTGGCTACACCACGGCGCAACGCTCATGTCCCACGGTTCTCGCGTGTGCTGCAGGAAGGCAACACTCCACGGCACCTTGCGCTATCGCGCGAAAGTTAATTTGCACGATCAGAACGATTCAGGCCAGCTCCGTGCGACCAAGTTGTTAGCTGGGGGGATTGCAAATGACTGTCACGCGTGGGATCGGAGCCGCCCTGATCCTGATAACGATGAGCTCTGAAGCATATGCCGTTCATCATCACAGACCGGGCGAGCGGATTTCGTGCTCAGACGTCAGATACTACGTTGCGAAGTATTCGGCGGCGGTGGCTGAGATGTATGCGCGTAGTCACGGGGCCTCCACGGCGCAGATCGAACGCGCTCGGCGTTGCCTCGGGTTGAACGAGGCGGCCGAAGCAGGGCAGCGTGTAAGCGCGCCGTCCATGTAGATGAACAAGCAATCGCCAAATGCTCCGACGAGTTGGTCCCGTTTGCCAACTTGCTCGAGAGGCTCGAAGAGCAAGCACGGCCCTGCCCAATCGTTCGGGGGCCACCGTCGCGCCGCTCAGAGGGAGCTTCGTAGGGTTGGCAAATCTCAAACGGCTGCCTTGAACGGGGTGGCCTTCGTCGATGCGGGAGTGTGTTCCGCTACACCGGGCCGACGAGTATCGGGGGCCAGACCGTCAACGTGGCGAACTCCAATGTTCTGCGATCATTTGCCGGTGTTGGCCCGACCTGGGTCTCTCCGTTCGGCGCGCTCGCGATCAACTATGCCGTTCCGTCAGGAAGGCGGCGTACGACGTGGCACAGCCTTCCAGCATTGCCCCTTCGGCGTTTTGAATTCCTTGAAGACAACCAAGCCCAGATCACGATCGCATGGCCTGTTCGGTGCGCCACGACCGCGCTTCACTGTGTTGCCGGCAACAACCACGAGCCCGGCTCGGGCCGCGGGCGCTCTCCGGTTCAGGCAGACCGGTCATCGCTGTTCCAGCTGGGAGATGTCTGAGATGGTCAACTTGAGAGTGCGGCTTTGCCCAGCTCGGTCGATGGTCAATTCGACCTGCTTACCGATCCCTTCGTTTTCGAGCACAGAAGTCAGTTCCTCCATGCTGTGAATCGGCTTGCCGTTTGCTTCGGTGATGATGTCCTTGATGACTCCGTCCTCGCTTGCGCCCTCAAGGCCCGCTTGCGCGGCGGGAGAGCCGGGCAACGTTCGCAGGATAATGACCCCGTCGATTCCGAGGCTTGTTGCCTCATCCTGCTTGGCAGCCACGATACCGAGGCCCGGCAAGGGCACATGACCATTGCGGATCAGCTGGGCCGCAACGCGGTTGACGATGTCGACGGGAATCGCGAATCCGATCCCCGCAGAGGCACCTGAGCCCGAGAGGATCGCGCTGTTCACCCCGATGAGCCGTCCGGCGCTGTCGAGCAGCGGTCCGCCCGAATTCCCGGGATTGATGGGGGCGTCGGTCTGAATCATTCCTTTGACTTCGCGCGCCGTCACCGACGGCAGTCTGCGGCCGAGTGCGCTCACGATTCCGGAGGTCAACGTCTGATCGAGACCATAGGGATTGCCGATCGCGAATGTACTCTGGCCGACCTGTAGATCAGCCGAGCGGCCAACAGCAATGGGATGCAGCGCCGACCTTGGTCGTTCCAACTGAAGAACGGCGAGGTCGTAATTTGGAGCGGCGCCCACCACTCGTGCAGCAACAAATTCGCCGGTGGTCAGCCTAACTCCAATCTGGGCCGTGCCATTGATCACGTGGTTGTTCGTGACCACGTGACCGGCCAAATCCCATATAATTCCCGACCCCGATTGCGTCACGCTTTCCTGTTCGTCGGAAAAGACGGATGTGCTGCGCGCAGCTCGAGCGAACACATGCACGACCGACGGCGAGGCGTCCTTGAACAGACGAACAGTTGCCTGTTCGCCCGAACCAAGATCGGCGCGGGGAGCGACGGGGCGGGGATCAGAGGCAGAAAGCCACAGCGCCGACAGGTAGGGCTCTATCAGCCAGATCGTTGCCAAGCACAGCAGCCAGACCGTTATCACGCGCGGGAAACGAATGGGCACCCTCGTGCCTCCTTTGCCGCAGTTCTAATTTCAGGGGAAATCCCATGGTTCCTAACAGCGTCTGCCGCGGGCAGCAGAGGTCCACCCGCGAGCTCTGCCGGGCTCGCTTGGAACGACCGTCTAGCACAAGCAGTTAAGGTCACCCGGGCAACAGAGGCGCCGGCGGTCGTACTCTGGAGGATGAACGATGGTATTTCCGAACGAGGAGCAGATCAGTCTGAGAGCGCGCGAGCTTTGGGAGGAGGCCGGTCGTCCCGAAGGACGTGATCTCGAATTCTGGCATCGAGCAGAGCGAGAGTTGCAAGGGGCCTCCGAGCGAGGCGACCCTGAGAAAGGGACGCCGGATGACATCTAGTCCGGCCGCAGTCCAAGAGAACTGAATGATTGGAGGTACGCAGCGGCTACGGCGAACGACGACTCGAAAAAGCCGCCGTCGGTCTTCTTCAGGATACGCTTGATCAACTCAGGTTCGGATGGATCGTAGGCAGGCTGTGCCGATAAGCCTCCCGAGTTCGCATGCGCTCAAGCTACTCCGCGGCGAACTCGAACGAATTAGCCGGAAACGATCGTCAACGAAACGTGGCGGAAATATCGGTCACGACGACAAATCAGCAGCTTAGAGGATATGCACTGCGTTCGGGCCGCAGGAATCACAGATGCCGCAGGCTCAAATCTCGTGATCGCCCAAGATCGCGGATCTTATCAATTCCCAGGCTGCAGCAAGATGGCGCCGTAGCGCGTCCTCGGCTCGGTCAGGATCGCGTGCGGCGATAGCATCGAAGATCGACAAATGGCCGGAATAGTTCATGCGGTCGAGCTCGGCGCTGGTACGCATGGATCGCCAGAGCTGCATAAGCCATTCAACATACGCCCTGTGCACGGCCGGATAGACCGGATTGCCAGCAATCCGATAAAGAATCCCGTGAAACGCTATATCGGTTGCGTAAAACTCGCTCCAGTTTCCGATCGCCGCCCGATTGGCCTCCAGAGCCTGTTTGAGGCTTTCGATGTCATGGGGACGGGCATGTTGGGCGGCCCAGCGAACGAGAGCCGCCTCGAAGAAGACGCGGGACTCGAACAGCGCCGTGATTCCCTCTTTGTCAGAAAGCAGATGTGAGACGAAGGTCCCTAGGCGATCGAGTGCAATGTCGTAGTCAGGCTTACTGGCGACGGGCCGATGTCCGAACTTGGTGCTGGCAAGTCCCCGATGCGACAGATGTGCGATGGCTTCGCGCACTGCCGTCCGGCTGACGGAAAATTGGCGCATGAGGTCGCGCTCCGTCGGCAGACGCTCTCCTTCGGCAATCTCGCCGGCCATGATCATACGTGCGAGTTCGGCGGACACCGCATCGGCGAGCCGTCCGGGACGCGGCAAGTCCTTTTGTTCAGATTTCAAGCCTCCCTCCTGCAATTGGGAACCGCGTTGTTCGGGGATCTTAGCGCACAACGCGGCAATTTGGTAGAACCAAAAGTCGGTTGCCTGCCCTCCGTGGAACACGAGATCCGGTTTTTGTGGCCTTGACACCCCAAACGATCAGAATGCTAGGATGATGTGGTCCGACCATAACTGGACCACTTTGGCAGACGGCGCAGCGCTCGTCCGTGCCAGCACCACCGAGAGCCCCCTCGAACGGGCCGATCAACGTCCCAAGGAGACGAACATGCACAGAAGATCCTTCCTCCTGCTCTCAGCCGGAATAGCGAGCCTGGGGCTCACCGCCCCCTCGTGGGCACAGGGCCTCCCGAAGCTGAAGGAAAAAGAGAAGTACAAGGTCGGCTTCGCTCAGACTGAAAGCAACAATCCCTGGAGGATTGCGCAGACCGAGAGCATGAAAGCGCAGGCGCAGAAGGAGGGCTGGCAGCTCGTCTACACGGACGCGGCCGGTTCTGCGGCCAAGCAGGTCGCCGACGTCAACTCGATGATCGCGCAAGGCGTGGACCTGATCTTCCTGGCCCCTCGGGAAGAAAAGCCCCTGATCCCCGCGGTGATGAACGCCAAGAAGGCCGGGATTCCGGTGATCCTGCTCGACCGTTCCGTAGATCCAAGTCTTGCCAAGCCGGGCGTCGATTACGTCACGTTCATTGGGTCCGACTTCGTCGAGGAGGGCAAGCGCGCGGCCGAGGCCCTCGACAAGGCGGTCGGTGGGAAGGCGAAAATCATCCAGCTGGAAGGAACGACAGGCTCCTCGCCGGCAAACGACCGCGCCAAAGGTTTCAAGGAGTACATCAAGAACCGGCCGGAGATGCAGATCGTTGCCTCCCAGTCGGGCGATTTCGTCAGAGACAAGGGCCGTCAGGTAGCGGAGACGTTGCTGCAGGCGCATTCCGATGCGACAGCGATCTACGCGCACAACGACGAGATGGCGATCGGTGCAATCGCCGCAGTGGAGGCCGCCGGTAAGAAACCGGGCAAGGACGTGATCATCGTGTCCATCGACGGAGAGCGCGATGCTCTTCGTGCGGTCGCCGACGGCAAGATGTTGGCCACGGTCGAGTGCAATCCGAAGTTCGGACCGAAGGCGTTCGATACCGCCAAGCGCTACGCAAAAGGTGAAAAGATCGAGCCCTGGGTGATCAATCCTGATCGCTTCTTCGACGCATCGAACGCCAAGGACATGATCGCGGACTCATATTGAGCGATCCCGGGCGCGCCGCCGGCGCGCCCACTTCTCCTCAACAACAAGACCGATAAGAGGAGCGTCATGACGCCTCTCCTGGCAATGCGCGGGATCGAAAAACATTTCGGAGGCGTCCCTGCGTTGCAGTCTGCTTCGCTGGAAGTCGAGCCTGGAGAGATCCACGCCCTGATCGGCCAGAACGGTGCGGGAAAGTCGACACTGATCAAGGCCTTGACAGGATACTACCAGCGCGATGCCGGTGAGATCGTGTTCGCGGGTCGTCCCGTCGCATTCGGCGCTCCACAGGAGGCGCAGCTCGCGGGAATCAGCACGATCTACCAGGAAATCAATCTCGTTCCCTACCGCTCGGTCGCAGAGAACATCTGTCTCGGTCGCGAAAAGCGGCGTTTCGGCCTTCTCGATTGGTCCTCGATGCACCGCGAAGCAGCGGAGCTGCTCTCGCGCTTCAACATGCAAGCCGTCAACGTGCGGCGGCGTCTCATGGAATATCCGACGGCGGTCCAGCAGATCGTCGCGATTGCGCGCGCGATCGGATTTGCCGCCCGACTGGTCATCATGGACGAACCAACCTCGTCGCTCGACGATAAGGAGGTCGAGGTCCTTTTCGAGGTCATTCGCCAGCTTAAGGAGGCGGGCGTCTCGGTGATCTTCGTCAGTCACAAGCTGGATGAACTCTACGCTGTGTGCGACCGGGTCACGGTGATGCGCGACGGACGCACGGTACTGGCAGCGCCCATGGCCGAGGTGTCGCGGATGGATCTGGTCACAACCATGCTTGGCCGCGAGCTCTCCCAGATGCGGCGAGTCGGAAGTCATGCGCACAACCCCGCCGGGGCTCGTGCGTCCCTGCTTGAGGTCGAGCATCTCGCAGGCGGTCCAAAGGTGCGCGATGTCAGCTTCGATGTGCGTTCGGCGGAGATCGTGGGACTGGCGGGACTGCTGGGCTCCGGCCGCACTGAAAGCGCACGGATGGTGTTCGGAGCCGACCCTCTGGAGAGTGGCACGATTAAATTTCGCGATCGCGCGATCAGGGATCCCGCGCAAGCAATTTCCGCCGGGATGGGCTTCTGCTCGGAGGATCGTAAGCTCGAAGGTATCGTACCTTGGTTGTCCGTGCGCGAGAACATCGTGCTCGCCCTCATGCCGCAGCTTTCTGGCCGCGGCATGGTAGACGAAAGCCGCAGCAAGTTGGTCGCCGACGAATTCATAAACCGCCTGGGGATTCGCTGCAGCTCACCTGAGCAGGCGGTCGGCGAGCTCTCAGGGGGCAACCAGCAAAAGGTTCTGTTGGCGCGCTGGCTCTGCATGAATCCGAAGCTTCTGATACTGGACGAGCCAACCCGCGGCATCGACGTCGGAGCCAAGGCGGAGATTCTCGGGCTGGTGCGCGAGCTGGCGGAGAATGGGCTAGGCGTTCTGATGATCTCGTCCGAACTCGAAGAGGTGATCGAGGCCGCCAGTCGCATTTTCGTGCTGCGGGACGGCATCAGTGTCGCCGAAATCGCGGGAGACTCCATCAACGAAGATGCGGTCATGTCGGCGATGGCGCACGGGCCCGGCCTTGCAGACCAGATCGGCACCCCGGCTTCGGGAGGCGCGGATGCGTGACGCAGCGCTACTGCCGGCAAAACTGCGGCCGCAGCCCAAAATCGGAGCGCTGCTCCATCGCCACGGTCCGCCACTTGCATTGTTGCTACTCGTTCTTTTTAACGCGGCAGTGACGCCTAACTTTCTGAGCTGGCAAACACTGAACGTAAACCTAACCCAAGTCTGCACGACCGTGATCGTCGGGGTGGGAATGACCTTGGTGATTGCCACGGGTGGGATCGATCTCTCGGTCGGATCGCTCATGGCGATCTCTGGTGCGCTGGCGCCCCTGATCTTTCTCGGCAAGATCGTGCCGGGGCTGCCTGATTGGCTCGCGATCGCGCTGGCGTTCGTGATTCCGGTTATGGTCACCGGTTTGCTTGGCCTGTTTAACGGATGGCTCATCACCCGTTACCGAATCCAGCCGATTATCGCGACGCTCGTTCTCTTCATCGCAGGCCGCGGCATAGCCCAAGTGCTTACGAACGGAAATCTCCAGGTGTTTCACTTGGCCGAATTCCAGTTCATCGGTCTTGGACGGATTGCCGGACTTCCTTTTCAGGCCCTACTGATGGTGGCTCTGGTAGCGATCGCCGGCTGGATGCTTCGCCGGTCCTTATTCGGACGCCGGATACTCGTTATTGGCGGCAATGCGCGTGCGGCGCGGCTGGCCGGTGTACCGGTCGGGTTCGTGGTGCGCACAGTTTACGCCGTGAGCGGCGCGCTTGCCGGAGTTGCCGGACTGATAGTCATCGCGATCAACTCCTCATCGGACGCGAACCTCGTTGGACTCGGCACCGAGCTTGATGCCATTGCCGCCGTCGCGGTCGGAGGCACGCCGCTGACCGGCGGTCGGGCGAGCATCGCGGGAACGCTGTGGGGCGCGCTCATCATCCAGCTTGTGCGCTATACGCTGCTTGCCAACGGTGTTCCCGATTCTGCCGCGCTGATCGCAAAGGCCGGGATCATCGTCCTCGCGGTCTGGTTGGTACGCGAGCGCGCGGGGGCCCCAGCGGCAAGCCAAGCAAGCGCAACTCCGGTAGGCCGGGTCGGCCGCTATGGAGTATTCGCCGCCCTGCTCATGTTGATCCTATTTGGCTGGCTCAGATACGATAATTTCCTCGGTGAGTACAATCTGCTCACGGTCCTGCGCTACAACGCGATGTTCGCGCTGGTTGCGCTCGGGATGTGCTTTGTCATCATGTCGGGAGGAATAGACCTGTCGGTCGGTTCGACCGCAGCGCTCGGCAGCGTCGCCGCCGCCCTTCTGTCGCCGTACGGTACGATAGCGGGGATCGCAGGAGGGGTGGGGGCGGGCCTCGCGATCGGTTGCCTGAATGCGTTCTGCATCCTCAAACTCCGGATACTCCCCTTTATTGCCACGCTGGCGACGATGCTTGGCGCCAGCGGGTGCGCGTTGCTGCTCGCAGGTAATCAATCCGTCTCGGTGTCCTACGACTCGGGCTTTACGTCGCTGGGCCAGGGCGACTTTCTTGGCTTTCCCGTCCCAGCCTGGATTGCCATCCTTGCCTATGCTGCGGGCTCGGTCGTGCTGATCTTCACGGCTTTTGGTCGTACGGTTCTGGCGGTTGGCGGGAACGAAGACGCATCCCGACTTATGGGCCTCTCGACCGAGCGCACCAAAACTATCACTTATCTCTCAAGCGGTGCCCTTGCCGGGCTTGCGGGCGCGATTCTCGCCGCTCAGTTCGGCGCTGGTCAGCCGATCGAGGGCGTCGGCTGGGAGTTGTTTGCGATCGCGGCGACGGTGGTGGGAGGCACCCTTCTGACCGGCGGCGAGGGCTCGGTCGGGTCGACGCTGGCCGGGGTGCTTCTGCTCGGATTGATCTTCAACATTCTCAACTTCGAGAACGGTCTCGGCTGGATCAGCCTCTCCGCGTACTGGCAGTCGGTCGTTCGTGGCGTATTCCTCCTTGTCGTCGTCATCCTCCAGGCCTCTCTCGTAGGCCGTTCCGTGCAGACCAGGTAGACAAATGTCAAAAATCGCGTCCATCGAGCCCGGCTTCTATCGCATTGCTTTGCCCGAGGTGCTGACCGACAGCATGCACGGGCAGATGCGGGCCTTCGAGCTCAATACCGTCCGGGTGCGCGACTCGGAAGGAGGCGAAGGCGTCGGCTACACTTACACCGTCGGCCGCAACGGCTCGGCCGTCGATGCAATCCTGAGGCGTGAGATCGTTGAGATCTTCCTCGGGGAAGAGGCTGATCATATCGAGCGTCTCTGGACCAAGGCATGGTGGGCGCTCCACTATGGTGGGCGGGGCGGTCCGACTGTGCTCGCCATCTCGGCCTTCGATATGGCTCTTTGGGATCTGAAGGCGAAGCGCGCGCGCCTGCCGCTCTGGAACTATCTCGGGGGTTTCGACCCAAAGGTGCCCTGCTATGCGGGCGGCATCGATCTCGAATTGACGCCCGAGCGGTTGCTGAAGCAAACCGATGGAAATCTCGCCAAGGGTTTTCGCGCGATCAAGATGAAAGTTGGGCGCGCAAAGCTTTCAGAAGATGTCGAGAAGATCCGCGCGATGCGCGGTTTCCTCGGTGAGAATTTTCCGCTGATGGTGGATGCGAACATGAAGTGGAGCGTCGACGAGGCGATCCGGGCCGCGCGCGCTTTCCAGCCCTATGACCTCACCTGGCTGGAGGAGCCCACGATTCCCGACGATCCGGCCGGCCACGCGCGGATCGTGCGCGAGGGCGGCCTGCCCATTGCCGCCGGTGAAAATTTGCGCACGCTCTGGGAGTTCAAACAGTATATCGCGGCGGGCGCCGTCACTTATCCCGAACCCGACGTGACGAATTGCGGCGGCGTCACGCCCTTCATGAAAATCGCGCACCTTGCGGAAGCGTTCAACTTGCCGCTCACGACCCACGGTGCGCATGACGTCACGGTTCACCTTTTGGCGGCCTGCCCCAATAGGAGCTTCCTCGAGGCCCACGGATTCGGCCTTGACCGCTACATCGCCGAGCCGCTCCGCATCAATGAAGGTTTCGCGATCGCACCTGACCGTCCCGGCCACGGCATCGAGTTCGACTGGAAGGGCCTGGACCAGATCCGGGGATGATCCTGCTGTCGGTCGCACGAAGGGATTCGGCATGAAGGAACGATACGACCATATCGTCGTGGGAGGCGGCTCCTCGGGATGTGTCGCGGCTGCGCGTCTGGTGGATGCGGGCGCGAAGGTACTCCTCCTGGAAGCAGGCCACTCCCACCGCCATCCGCTGCTGGATATGCCGCCCGGCATCTTCAAGATGATAAACGGCAGCAAATATATGCGGTACCATAAGACGGTACCGCAGGCCCATCTCGACGGCCGGCAGCACGACATCCCGCAAGCCAACGTGCTGGGAGGCGGCTCCTCCGTCAACGCGCAGGTCTACGTCAGAGGCAGGCCTTCTGACTACGACGAGTGGGACGAGATGCTGCGCGGCGAGAATGATGATCCCGGGTGGAGTTGGAAGCACGTCCTGCCGCACTTCCGAAGCATGGAAGGCAACAACCGGCTGCTGAACGACTTTCACAATTCGGAAGGTCCGCTGCTGGTTTCCGATCCCGGGCACATCAACGACATGTCGCGTTGGTTCGTCCAGTCTGTGCAAGCCCTTGGTGAGCCGTACAACAGCGATTTCAACGGTCCGACTCAGCGCGGCGTCGGGTTCTATCAATTCATGAACAGGAGCGGAAAGCGCAGCAGCGCAGTTTACGCATTCATCGCGCCCCTACAGAACAATCCTCGTCTCGAAGTCCGGCTGCACGCACGCGTGAAGCGGATCGACCTCGAGAACGGCCGGGCGGTCGGAGTGACTTACCGGGACGGAAATGACGTGGAGCACACGGCGTTCGCCGACGGTGAGATCATCCTTGCTGCCGGCGCCCTGGTCACGCCGCAGTTGTTGATGCTTTCGGGGATCGGGCCAGCCGCGCAGCTCGCTGAGCACGGAATACCTTGTCTGGTCGATCTGCCAGGCGTCGGAGAAAACCTCATCGACCACCCCGAAGTCCCCATCGTGTCGGTGGCCAACGGCCGACACGGCTACTACAAGCAGGGTGAGGGCTGGCGCATGCTTTTGAACGGGCTACAGTTCAGGCTCTTCGGCACGGGGCCCATCCTATCCGCCGGCGTAGAAGCCGGAGCATTCGTCAATCCGACCGACCCGGACGCCGAGCCGACGATCCAGGCGTTTTGCGTACCGATTGTCTACCTCGATCGCGACACGCTTGATTTGCTTCCGAACACCTATGGACTGACGGTAACGACCGTGGTGATCAAGCCAAAGTCGCGCGGGTTTGTACGGCTTGCCTCCGCCAACCCCGCTGACATGCCGTTGGTTTCGCCGAACCTGCTTTCTCATCCGGCGGACGTCCGCGCGATGATCGACGGCCAACGCTTCTTCATCAGGGCATTTCAGACCAGCCCGCTGAAACAGCGTGTTCGCGAGATACGCATCCCAGATCCGGAAGACCTGAGTGATGATGCCATCATCAGGCACTGCAAGCGCTTCGTAAAAACCAACTACCATCCGAGCGGCACGTGCCGCATGGGCAACAGCCGCGACCGGATGGCGGTGCTTGACGCGCGCTTGCGAGTGCGCGGTGTCGAAGGATTGCGAGTTTGCGACCTGTCCGCGTTGCCAAACATCAATGCAGGCAACACGAACGCGCCGGCCATGATGATGGGGAGTCGGTGCGCGGAGTTTGTCCGCGGGCAGGAAGCGATCTCTAATCGCTGGGGGCAACCATCCATGGCACAAACTGAGTAGTTCCGTTCCAAGCGGTATAAGGGCTTGCTTCACGAGGAAGCTGCCAACGCCTAACGGCCCTCAGAATGTAGGAACAAACGTTTCGAGTGAGAAGCAGGTCGGTCCGGCCCGGCCTACTCACAAGTTTTAGAAAGCTTACCGTCTTCCCGACTTAGTGCAGCGCTTGGTCGATTGTCATGGCTTGACTAGCATCGCCCGAATTGAACGCAGCTTCCCACAGCGCAATCCTACCCCCACGCATCGTCCAGAGCTCAACCCCAAATCCCTTCATCGGTTGACCGGTAGACGAGTCTTCCCATTCTCCGTCCCACACGTTCGTCATCACGTCGCCCATTAGGGTACAGAAGCGCTTCCTGAGCCGATAACCTTTCTGGCGAGCGCTTCTCGCATTGAAGAACTCTCGTAGTGCCTGATGTCCCCTGAATTCCGGGATGATTCCGAACCGAACAACGCAATCCTCGGTAAAGCCTTGGACCAGCGCGTCGATGTCCCAGGGCATGAATAGAGATTGGACGTGAGCGACGAAAGCGCGCGCTTCATCCATCGTACGCGGATTGTGATGCAGATCGATCTGGTGTCGTTGGGTCGGCATAAAACTCGTCCCTCATCTTAGCGGCCTTCAACGCGGCCCCCAAGATCATAGACCATGGGGAGAATACCTTCGAGAGCTCGAGTGCACGCCGGTCCAAGCCAATGACTTCCCGATAAGGCGGCCGGAGAACTTTGAATTCGTAGTCAACCTCCTGCTTTCAATCGGACGGAAAATCCTTTGGGCGGACCGTGCAATTCATCTGAGCAAAAAGCAGTTGGAACAAGTGATCTGGCGGGTGGCCCAACTCCACGAGCTCGCTGAGTATCGAGCCTTCATCGGAGCAAAGAGACTGCGCACCGTTGGCGTGTGCCCTTACTCGGCTCCGGGTCAATCCCTTTTGCCGCGTGCCGTTCTCTTCCGGTTACCCTTATGAGCGGAGGTGGTCAGACCACCCCGGCATGTCTCAAAGGGCTCATGAGCGGACTTGGTCTACCCAGCTGGGTCTGTTTCGCCACGGCGGTTAAAAGCAATGCAATCGTGGCAAGGCCCTGCCGACAACGGAATTATTGGCTTGCCGCCGCGGCAGCGGTCGCCACATATCTCGTGTAGAAATCGGCGACCCGGCCGCGCCACATGCCCACGAACGCCTCTGACGTCACGTTGTCCACCGATTTCCAGGTGCGCTTGAACGCGGGAAGTACATTGCCCCAGATCGCGCGTTTGCACCACCTCTCGCCCTTCTCCTTGCCTTCGCTGGTGGCGCACATGGATTTCCAGGCGGTGCGAGCGGGTCGGCTGATGTGCTCAGCGGCGCCTTCCCAGCCCTGCTGATGGATCAGGTAAAGATCGCTCATGTCCGGCGTCCGGTGCGTGATCCACTCGAACTGGACGCCTTCGGTAATGATTTTGTAGGCGGCCGCAACGGCGTTGTCCCGCGGATTGCGAATCTGCCCGAAGCCGAACTTCCCGAACTCATATTGGCTCAGCTGAAACAGGCCGATATACGACCCAGTGCGTTGATTGGGGTTGAAACCGGATTCGATCTTGGCAACTGCCATCATGAATTTGAAATCGAGACCAAACGCGTCGGAAGCGCGCTTGATCTCTTCGGCCGGCGTTCCGACTGGAATGTCCTTGAACGCACGCAAGACGATCTCCGCCGGTTTCTCCGCGGGCGGCAGTTCGGACCAGACGTAGTAGACCAGATAGCGGAAATCCTGCGTCGACGCCGCTTTCTGAGCATCGTCAGGCGCATCGCGTTCTGCCAGCACCGGTCCGACGATATCCTGTCCCAACGACGCCAATTTCGGCGCGACGGGTTCATCTGCGATCTCGGCTCCGGTGCTCAACGGCCCGGAACCTGATGACGTCGCCGCGCCAAGCTCTGCTCTTTCTGCCCGAAGCGCTGCCGCAAGTCTGGCGGATGCCTCTGCGTATAAGGTAGGCGTCACCATATACGCAGGAGCCATCATGTTCGTTGCCGCTTCCGGCATGACGTCCGGCTCCGTCGCAGCCGGCCTGTTTCCGCCGGCCAGGTAGAGTCCCACGGATGTGATGACACACAGGATGAAGCTGGCCTGCAAAACCTTCATTGCCCGAAGTCCATGAATGGCTTCTGTACGAAGGGTGCTCGCATGTTTCCTGCGCCTGTGATGAGCCTCCTTCGTAAAATCTTGGTTTAAATGTGGTGAACGAGAGCAGACTTTCTGCCTAGCCATTTATCGGACGTTTGATCACAGCGGCCCCTGGCAGGAGACGCCCGGGGGGTCGGCAATAAGTCAAAATCGGTCCTCTCCGTTCGAATTGGACGCAAGTACCTCTCCAATGTCTGAAAAGGGTTCCGTGCCGAAATGACTAGCCTCACGAGTTGAGGAGGTCAGCACGACCGATTTCTAAGCGCTACCTCTGTCGTCTCGAAACACACTCCGTGAAATAAGGATAGATGGTCGGCGCGAAGCCGCCGCTCCGTCTAAAACACGTCGGTGAATCCGGACCAAGCTCCAGGTCTGAGGCAGGATCCGCGAACTGGCGGTTTTCAATCTCGCCATAGACGGCAAGCTGCGTGGCTGCGACGTCGTAGCACTGAAGGTCGATGACGTTGCGCCGGGCGTTATACGCGACCGTCCGACAGAAGAAGACCGGCCGACCAGTCGAGTTTGAACAGACGGAATTGACGTCAGCCGGCCGATGACTACTTGCGGGTGACCGGAAAGAACTCTGGCGATTACCTATTCACGGGCTGGCGGCGGACTGGACACATAACGACTCGCCAGTATGCCCGGCTCTTATCGCAATGGATCGCCAACGTCGGTCTGGACCCGCGCAAGGACGTCGAAAGTATCGCTGCGCAACGCGGCTTTCGCCGCCTGGGCCATCGTCGCGACACCGTTGTTCTTGCGGAAATCGGCGATCCTTTTGTGATCCGGCGCGAGCCGTCCCGTCAGGCACATCACTTCAAGCCTGCGGCCAGCCTCCACGTGAAGCTTTGGTGTTTTCATTGTTGGTTTATCCGGTTGGAGAACGTCCTTGCTGCTGAGGCTCTCGCAATTCGCCGGGCTGGATGCTTGGGGTTTCCCAACCGGCGTAAGCGCAGAACACAAGGACAAAGACCCGAAATGCAATCGACATGCCGCCCACCCGTTCTTGTTGGCGACCACGGTGCAAGCAAGCTCTTACAAGCAGCTTAGGAGAAACAGTTCGCGCAAGGTGGTCGTGGGGAGCGAGGGCCTGAACGGCGCATCACTGCGTCCTTTGCTGCTCCGGTTCAGCATTCATAAATGAATTAGCTATCGTGACCAGATGCACGGCGGCGGTCCCTAGTTGCTCCATTTGTTTGTCAGCTGTGTAGGCGGCAGCAGCACGACGGTATGCAATGGCCACCGTTGCATAGGCATCCGTGATCAGCACAGCGGAATGGTCGTACTCATCCTTTGCTTGCTGAATGCGCCTTTTGGCTACCTTTGTAGCCGTTTCTGCAGTCAACTCAGCAATCTTCTGGCTTTCTAAGCCCGCATCTGAAACTCCGGGCTGACACGCAGCAGCGGCCCCGGCGATCACCTGATAGTATTGCCGCTTTTGCAATTCACTCGACGTTAAATAGCTCTGCAAGAGGCGACGAGCTCTCGTCTCCAGGTATCTCCGGTCGTCACGGATCTTTCGGTGATGGGAGTTGGACCAGCTGAACATCGTTCGCCTGTACTCATGCACGCTGGTGGAACCAAAGCGCAAGCGGCCTACAAAGTTCCATCCGAACCGGCTTGGCGATCGCTGAGCGAGAGGGCCTTGGGCGTGATGACGGGCAGTTTTCCATGTCTCGGCAAGGCCTCTCTCCGAATGTAATGAGAAGCAAGTCTACCGCTGATGGCCGAGCCGGATCCCGAGCTTCAGTGCCTTCTGTCGCAACGAACCTACTGATCTCTTCGTCAGCTTAGAAATCTTGACGACAGGCGTTCTCGCTTTCGAATGAGCTCGCAGTTCCCTTACATCGGTGTTGGTATATTCTCGTCTCACCGTCTTCTTCGCTTTCTTGGCCATTGCGTTCTCCATTTCGATGGCCTTCTATCATACCAGTTTCGCTGAGCAACATGAGTTGTCGGTTCGGAACGAACTCGGCGGCGACATATTCAATTGCCTACAGTACAATTTCTGCCCGACTGTTTTGCCTGATACAAAGCCTTATCGCAACGTTCGAACAAGGCTTCGTAGCTTTCTCCCGGAATGAATTCGGTGGCACCTATCGAAACCGTAACCTGTCCGACGTGCTCGCCGGTCGCTCGTTTGGTCAACTTGGCGTCACCTATGCGCTTACGAACTCGTTCGGCGACTTGCTTGCAGGTAGAGATGGAAGCACCCGGCAGCACACACATAAGCTCTTCGCCCCCAAATCGGGCGGCGAAATCGGCTTGTCGGATTGTCTCTCGGACGCATTGGGCAACAAGCCGAAGGACTTGGTCTCCAAGCTGATGACCGTACTTGTCGTTGAAAGCCTTGAAGTGGTCTACATCGATGAGAAAGACGCTGAGAGCTTCTCCATGCTCCATCACCCGGATTTGCTCGGAGCGTAGGAAGGCGTCAAGAGCACGACGGTTGGAAAGGCCGGTCAGTGCATCTGTGTTGGAATTCGTTTCTGCTTTCTGAAGGTCGGCCCGGAGCTTCTCCAACTCCTCCGAAGCTTGGGCGAGTCTCGTCTCTAGGGAGGACGACCTCTCGGTTGCGAGGGTCAGTTCCCGAAGTAGATGCTGAAGGATGAGCTCCGGGGGCTTGGTCCCTACACTTGCTTCGAACTCCCTCAATCCCGCTGCATGAACATTGTTCGTCCCGATAGCTTCGAAGATGTCTTCCCTAACATTCCGCAATATTGTGCCGAGTTCCTCGGTAATGCTCTGACCGACATGCGCCAAACTGTTAGAGCGCAAGAAGGTGCTATAGAGCTCCCGGTTTACTGATTTGTCGAAGAGTCGGTGATTCGATCGCAGGATATCAATCGTCTTACGCAGGGCAGGAGAGCGACCGAGAACATATGTAAACCAGACCGTGAAGTTTGTCGGGATGATCGGAATATTAAGTTCGGACATGAGCCGAACCGCTTCTCTAGATATGGACGCTGCGTGTTGGGAATCTAAGTCGTCGAGTGTTTCCATATGGCGGCCCGATTCGATCAAAATACCTTGGGGCTGAGCGTCAACGCATCGGCCGAATCAAATTCCAGAGAGTGTAGCTGAGGTCGAGACTGCATCTGATGCGCAAAATTGCATCAAAGTGGCCCCTCAGACCGATTTACCTGATCTTTCCTGTTCGCCGACTAGCGTAAGGCGTGAGGGTCAGAGACTATGAAACGAAAACGTGAATTCATGATCAGCGAGCAACTCGCAGGCGAGATCTGGGATGCTGCCGGCCCCTTCGACTCCCTTGAAGCGGCGTCGCAATACTTGGATGGAGCACCGCCAGGCCAGCTTCTAATCACCTCCTGCTTCACGTCTGCTGGAACGAGGCTGTGGCTCATCGTCAACGCCCGGCAGATATTGAAATCCTCTAATGACCGTTCGCAATAATTGATTGCCCTGCCTACGACGTGAGTGGGCTCATATGCACGAGGGCTGGGTGCTTACCGGGCTCCCTTAAGCGTGCATGAGGTGCTGCAGGTCGTCATTGTGCCGTGATCGCACTTGATGCATGCCTGCACGCATTGCTGGAGTACCTTGGGATTGTAGTTTGAGAAGAGCTGCGCCTCGCATTTGCTGGTCGAGCCGGTGACCTCGGCCTCCGAACAGCTCCCGACCAGCAAGGCAAGGACGGCTACCATAATAAAATTGTGCACCACCGCAAAATCTCCGGTGAGAATCAAAAGCAATAACAGCTGGCCGACTCTATCAAATCGGCAATCCAGCCCAAGCCAGCCGCGAGTCCGTTATACTACGGTCCGACAGAACTGCTGACTCAGCCTTTTAGCTCGACCAGGGGCTATGTCGAGCTGGCGCTAGGTCCATCCAATAGCCCAGAGAGAACCATGCCGACGTCGATACTCAAGTCCCTTACGTTCGTCCCGCAGTCGAAGCCCAACTCTGATCAGTTGATCATCAAACTGGAGAGCATGGTGTCCCGGCCCACCGCACCATCAGATTGACGCCTGCCATGATAAAACTCCTCGTTCAGTTAATCCCAAAGGAGGAATCCACAAACAAACGTCCCGTCCCATCACTGCCGAGTTCATGGAATTCGTTCGTCTAGTGCTCGTCAACGAGCAGATGGAAGCAGGCTTCACGCGTTGGCAATACGGTTGCGACCGCGCTCCTTGGCTGCGTAGAGCGCCCTGTCGGCGCGCGCGAGGAGGGCGTCAGGTGTTTCGTTGGGAGCCAGTGTTGCAATGCCAACGGAGATTGTTACGGACATGCCGGGCTCGAGCGCGCTCCAGTCAAGCTTGGCAACGATTTCCCGGAGACGGTCGAGGCTGCGCCCCGCGTCCTCGTTGCTGGTCTCCGGAAGGATCAACAGGAATTCCTCGCCGCCGTAGCGGCCGAACTTGTCCATCTCGCGAATATTGGCGAATGTGGTGATGGCGAAGGTGCGCAGTACTTCGTCCCCGGCGGGGTGCCCGAAGGCATCGTTGATGCGCTTGAACCAGTCGAGATCAATCAAGGCGACCGAGCAGGGCGATTTGCCACGTTGCGCGCGCGCAATCTCGTCGTCCAGCATCCGCATGATGCAGCGGCGGTTGAACGATCCGGTGAGGTCGTCGATTTCGGCGAGCTCCTCGATCTGCTTGTTGGCCTCCTTGAGTTCGGTGCTGCGCTTGTAGAGCATTTTCCGCATCGAACTTCCGTAGAGACCTACGAACGCGCATTGTCCGATTGTGAGAACAAAGCAAAGCATCGCGGCCACGCGTTCGATAGGCGTCGCGGCGGGCAAGCCGATGGGCGTGCTGGAATGCAAAAAGCTCGCGCCCAGGCCTATTGTGGTGAGAGTCCAGGCGATCGTTGCCTGCGAGGGCGTCATCCGTAGCGCGCCGAACCCGAAGATCAGAAAGAGCACGCTCAGAAAGGAATATCCAATCTCGGGCGCCGCCAGAAGGAAGCCAAGCTGGAGCGCGACATTGCCGGCAACCTGAAAGATCGTGAGATAGTGATCCTCGAACCTATCGTTGACATGGGCCTCGGACAGCACAACAAAAAATCCTGTCAGCATCAGCCCGCACAGGAAATAAGTGGACGGAATGACAATCGAGACCGTGCCAGCGTAACTATAGATCAATAGAACGAACGCGCCGAGCGCATAGCTTGCGGCTTGGACGGCGAGCATCTGCCGACGCTGGCCGGCACGGCGCTTCACCAAGCCTGATGTCAGCTCGATGGCGAGCGTATGCCTCCCGCCCGAGCTCTGACTGTTAATCGATGGAACTGCACTGCTCATTTTCGGTCGGGGCTGGGATGCACCTTTGGAATTCTACGACGCAAAGTCTTTAGGTTTGGTGTCTGTTACCTGGTGCATCTGGCCTCGACTTCTCCGGACGGAAAAGCCTGCGGACAGTGATTTTTTTGATGTCCCTAACGGACGTGTGCGGAAGTGTCTGAATGCCGCTGGTGGCACTGGAGTGGTTTGCATCGTCCTCACGGCGGTGTTGCCCAAGAAAGGCCTCGGAGACTGCGCGGTAAACGTGACTTCAGTCCGGGAGCTTGTAGGACCCGTTCAGGCAGCCAGGCGCATGCTGGCCGAGGTCTTCCTGCCGACCTACTTCGTTCGGCGCCTCGACGCGAGGGCTCAAAGACATGCACCGGAACGGCAACACCTACCGGGGTGCTTACACGACCGAGTTTCCGGAGGCGATCTGGGCGGTTGACGTTTTCGCAAAGCGCCGGACCACCCGTCGACAACCCGCCCGATGTGGCAGCAGCTGCTGCCAAATTGGAACCCGGCGTACTTTGCTTCCATGCCTGGCAGACCTACTTCGCCAGCGGCCCCAGCGGGCTATCCACCGAGGGCGGCGCGGTCGTGCAGCGGATCCTCCTCGCAGGCGGGGCAGACCTATCGCTCGTCGCCCCGGCCCGTCGGCTCCGAGGCAAGCTTCATCGACCTCCCGTGGTGAGGACACCGCTTAAGGATCAGGCGCAGTTCGGCGATCTGGATTTTCCCGCCTGGACTAGCTTCATTCCGCAGCGAGTGCTCGCTCAAGAATAACCGCAGCGAGTGCTCGCTCAAAAATCGCGAGCGCCGCAGAGAACGATACCGCTTGGCGAGGACGGCGCCGCTGCGAGCCTCCGGCGTCGACTTTGCGCATCGGCCCGCCGGCCGCGGCCGTACCCTGGTCCGGCGAGGCTTGAAGGAGCTCACCCCTTCTGATCCTCGGCGCTTCCCGAAGCGTCGGCGCGCCGTTCGTATTCATCGGCCAGCGCCCGGATCTCTCGGCGAAAATCGAGGCCGTTCTGGTGGCTCACCCGATTGCTCCCGGGCCTCCGCCCGCCATCATGAACGGCTGATCGATACCAGCGATTGCGCCGTGCGAAGCTTGCGTGCCAGCCCCGGCGTCCGCGTTGACCAGCAGCAAAGACGCGGACGCCCCTTCCGGCTAATTCGACGATCCATCACCATCCCGGTGCCACGTAGTCCAGGTCGGCGACATAGCCGTAGGGCGGCAGCGGCGCACGATATACCGGCGCAGGCACATAGACAGGGCGCCTCACCACGACCGTGCGTTCGCGGACGATTGCCGCGGGCGCCTCCACGATCGGTCGCCTGACGACGTAGGTTGTGGCTGGTGGTAAGACCGCGGGATACGGATCGACATAGATTGTCTGCGCAGACGCAGTGCCCAGGCCGGCGCCAAGCCAACCGGCGACGGCCAAGCCGATGACGACGAGTAATCTCGGTACGGGTTTCATCTCTTCACCCTCCATTTCTAGCTCTTGGCGCTCGAACGGGCGCGGCACATGAAAGTTCCTTCGACACTTGCAAATACCTTGCTTGAGCGAGTGGCTGGAGCTGAGCACGCGCGGGACACACGTGCAGGCATTCCCACCATTTGAAGCACGGCCGCTCGCGAGCCGGCGCCTCCGCCACGAACTTCAGTTCCGTTAGTGCTTTGTCATCTCGTTTGAAACCAGGCAGCTTCCTCTTGGTTGTTCGCGATGCTCGCCTCGATTGAGCCAGTCGAGCGGCGCGACGGAAAGACTGCCCGAGAGAGATAGAGATACTGTCTCGGTCGACACATTGTGGCGCCGTCCGTTTCAGAGGCCGGATCATGCTGAACGTCGACATACAAGCGGACGCGGCGCCGCACGTCGTTGTAGTTGGAAATGAAAAGGGAGGAACTGGAAAGACGACGATCGCGATGCATATCGCCATCGCCCTGTTAAAGGTCGGCCAACGGTTGGCAACTATTGATCTCGACGGGCGCCAGCGCACCCTTACCCGCTACGTCCAAAACCGGCGCGACTGGGCTCGCAGAAGTCAGATCGACCTCGAGCTGCCGACTCATTTCACCATCACGCGTGCCGACGGTCTAAAAGTGGACGAAAACGAGGTCGCCGAGCTGCAAGATTTCGAGCAAGCCATCGCATCCATCGGGCGCCGCCACGACTTCCTCGTGATCGACACCCCACCGCACGACAGCTATTTGATGCGACTGGCGCATTCCATCGCGGACACAGTCGTGACGCCGCTCAACGACAGTTTCGTCGATCTCGACGTGCTGGGGAAGCTCGATGCCGTGACGCTAGGTATCATTGGCGTCAGCCATTATGGGGAACTGGTGCGCGAAATGCGTCGCCATCGCCGGTGCGTCGACGGCACCCTCGTCGATTGGGTCGTGCTGCGCAACCGGTTTTCCCCCGATCAAGTCTCAACTGAAGCGGTGCTCTCTGAAAGTTTGAACGAACTAGGGTTGGCGCTGGGCTTTCGAACCAGCGCCGGGCTGCCTGAGCGCCCGGTTTACCGCAATCTCTTTCCCCGCGGCCTTTCGGGGCTGGACGGCGATACGCCCCGTGTCGACGCCGATGCGGCGCATCCGGTCGCCGAGCGCGAGGTGCAGAGCGTGGTAGATGCATTGAGGCTACCGGTCAACGGGCGAGGGCGCCGCCGTGCAGCTGCCCGGCGGGAGTGGTTCGCGGCGCGAGGCGAGCCCCTCAAGTTCGACGGCCTGCTCGCCTAACTGCCCCCGCTGAACCGCGGGGCAGCACGCCGCTTGTGTTGTGTTTAGTGGGTCCTTCCGAGGACCCGACCCGCCAGACCGCTTCGGCCCGCTCGGGCAGATCGGGCTTGGGAGCTGAGTCAGAGGGCTGGCTGTACCGACCCGAAGTTCCGCATGCGCAGGCGCGCTGGACGCAACGGAGTTGCGTCCAGGCGAGCGAACACTGCGCTTTTGATCTTTTGCACGGCGCGCGCCTCAATCTGGCGAATGCGCTCGCGCGACACGCCGAAGGTGACCGCAAGCTCGTCGAATGTGTTCGGCCGTTCCGTCAGGAATCGCGCTTCGATGATACTGCGCTCTCGCGAAGTCAGGGCTGCGAGTGCATCCTTCAAGGCGCCTCTTATCCGCTCGCGATCTTGCGCGTCCGAGATCAGCGTTTCGGGATCAGGCGAGGGATTGATTAGGCGGTCTTGCATCTCTTCCGAAGTGTCCGCCTCGGTCGTAGGCACGTTGAGCGAAACGTCTCCTCGCATCCTTCCGTTCATCTCGACCACCTCGCGGGGGGCGACCTTCAATTCCCTGGCCACGTACGCGACCTGTTCCGGCGACAACTCGCCTTGCTCGCCCGCTCCTATTCGATTCTTGAGCTTGCGCAAGTTGAAGAACAGCTTCTTTTGCGCAGCCGTTGTGCCGATCTTGACCAACGACCACGATCGCAGGATGTACTCCTGAACGGTGGCCTTGATCCACCAGATGGCATAGGTCGCGAGACGGAAGCCCTTCTTGGGCTCGAACCGTTTTACGGCCAGCATGAGCCCGACATTCGCTTCTGAGATCACATCGGCGACGGGCAGACCGTAGCCGCGATAGCGCAGCGCTATCTTGGCAGCCAGCCGCAAGTGACTTGTGACCAGGCGGTATGCGGCCTCGCGATCGCCGTGTTCGCGCCATCGTTCCGCGTACATGGCTTCTTCGGCTGCATTGAGCAGCGGGAAGTTGCGGATGGCCGCTAGGTACCGCCAGAGCCCGCCTTCAGAATAGACGGTGGGCATAGTTGATGGAACTGACAGGGAGCTCATATCCAATTCCTCCTGAGAGCAAAGTGGGTTGGAGCACCGAGGGTGCGCCTTGGGCCCGGGACGGCACCCAAGCGCATCGGTCGCGCTCACAAAATCACGGACCGGCCGTATTGTTCCGCTCGCACCTTGGAAAGAGCATCACTGGGGGAGGCCCTCGGTGGCAGCCCGGCAGTAGCAGAGGGTCCTCGGGTGCCGGGAAGCTTGTCGCTGAAATTCCGAACTCATGCATCCATATAGGGAAAGTCGGTAGCTGCGATCATTGCAGAAGCCAAGTGGGGACGAGCGATGGCCTGCAATGTGAACCGCCGGGCGTGGCAAGCCCATAGCGGCCCGGCGGTGCTCGGCCGCCGCCCGCGGCAGCCTTGAAACGTGAAGGCGCACTCCCAGCTCATCTGCTCAAAGGGCCGCATGCAGCGGATTCGATGAAGGACCCCAAACGCCGAACTGGCTTTGCAGGTCCCGGAGAGTTGGCCTGCACGCCAAGGCAGCGATGCGCCATCTTGGCGAGGTGTGCAACGCCTCCGCCCAGGGCGACAAGGCCGCTCCGCGCAAGGCACTGCGCCGGGCAATCAGCGAGCTCGATGTCGCGCGCGCCATGTTATGTGCCGGCGCCGACTTACGTCGGGTCTCCTGGCTCATGCGGCGGGGTCCATCGCTGTCAGCTTGGCGCGTTCCGCTGCGGCACGAGCCCTCGCCACGGCCATCCAGTCCCGCAGCAGCCCCTTATCTTCCTTAGAAAAGGCGGCTCGCCGCTTGAGATCCTCGAACGTATCGTCGGGATGGCAACGCTCGAATTCCTCGCGAACGAGCGACTCCAGGTAGTTCTGTTCCTGATTCTTCGGCATGCTGGCTGTTCCGCTTCGAAGACCGGCGTTCGCCGGTATGCTCAGGTGCCGGAACAACGAGGTCGCGAGATGCTGGTTCGCGTCTTGGATCGACGAGGCCGAATCCAGCCATTGCGGATACCGGCGAGCCGTTCGAGAATGCCCAATTGTTGGCCGCAAGTGGCGTGCGTAACTGACCTACCAGCTCACGCCGGCTATGCCATCGGACGACGGGATCGAGCGGTGCGCATAGCTGGACCGGGAGCCTATGTCGCGTTGTATGTTGCGCTTTACGCAGCATTCGGCGTCGCATCACCGTTCTGGCCAAGGTTCTTCGAAACCAAGGGCCTGACTGCTCAGCAGATTGGCTGGCTGCTCACCGCTGCGATGCTGATGCGTCTCGTCTCCCTACCATTGGTAGCAGCCTTGGCCGACCTGCTCGGATCGTTGCGCCTTGTGCTCGCAGGCTGTGCGATCGTGGCCGCTGCGGCCGCCGCTGCCTTGCTCCGGGCGGATACATTCCTGCTGTTGCTGCTCCTCGCGCTGGTTCAGGCGGCCGCTCTTGCTCCTACGACGGCAATTGCTGATGCGCTGTCGGTCAATGCCGCGCGGCCGCAGATGGCGGGGAGGGCGTTCGAATATGGCTGGATCCGAGGCGGCGCCTCGGCGGCCTTCGTGCTGGGCACGTTGGCAGTTGGCCAACTCATAAGTCCTGCGGACCTTGCGCCCGTCGCGTGGTTGAATGCGATCCTCCTGACCGCAGCGGCCGTCGCAACGGTGTGGGTTCCCGATCCGGCGGCTCAAGCCGCATCGATGGGCGGGCTCCGCTCCGCTGTGGACGGAAGGTTCGCAGTTCTCAGGATTCCGGGGTTTCAATCGGTGATGGTGGTTTCAGCTTTGGTCTACGGCAGCCACGCCATGCACGATGCGTTCGCGGTGATCCGGTGGAGCGATTCTGGCTTGGGCGCGCCGACAATCAGCCTTCTATGGTCCGAAGCGGTCGTGGCGGAGGTCGTGGTGTTTTTGCTTATAGGTCCGGCGATCATTGACCGGCTTGGCGCCCGTGGTGCCGCTGTCGTGGCGGCAGCGGCCGGAGTCGTGCGTTGGTCCGTTGCGGGCCTGACGACATCGGTCTTGTTGCTCGCAGTGATAGAGCCGTTGCACGGACTAACCTTTGCGCTGCTGCATCTCGCTTGTATGCGCCTCATGCAGGCCATAGTCCCCATAACGATCGCCGCGACGGCTCAGGCCCTGTACGCGTTCGGCTCCGGACTGGTGACCGCGCTGCTAACCCTGGTCTCCGGCTTTCTGTATGGGACGTATGGCGGCGCGGCGTTCATTCCGATGGCAGGTCTTTGTGTGTTCGCCATCCCATTCGCCTGGTCTGGGTTTGCCCGACGGAGGGCGCGGTCCGGAACCTTTGGTTGAGAAAAGACCGGAGCGTCTGATCCACCAATCGAACTGAGACCCTGCCTGAAGCTGGAGCCGTTGTGACAGCCAGACAAATAGCAACCTGGTTCCCGCCGATGCGGGGGTTCGGCTCCTCCCAAGCCATTTCCGCGGCCCCGGCGTACAGGTCGCTGAGCAGCAAACGCCATGACTTCGAAAATTCAGCAGGCGAGCGGCCGTGCCTCTTGAAGTCCAAAAAGATGCTTCTAATTGATTGCTTGCCACGGATGTGGTGCCGGATGCGTTTTTACGGTCCGGCAAATGCCGCCGCAATCCCGGCGCTGCTCTTATCCATGTTGCTCAAAGGAGGATGTGGCTATGAGGACCTATGATCTGTCACCACTCTGGCGTTCGAGCATTGGGTTCGACCGAATGCTTGACCTGGCCAATGATGCGATGAACGACAGGGACAATTATCCCCTGTACGATATCGAGCGTACCGGCGACGACGATTACCGAATCTCGCTGGCGTTGGCCGGCTTCACCCCGGATGAGATCACGATCACCGCGGAGCAATCCAAGCTCACCGTGGAGGGCCGCAACGCCGGCAGAGGTGATCACAACTTCCTGTTCCAAGGCATCTCCATGCGCCCGTTCCGCCGCGTGTTCAACCTGGCCGACTACGTCCAGGTCAAGAACGCGACCTTCGAGAACGGTATGCTCATGATCGATCTGGTCCGGGAAGTGCCGGAGTCGATGAAGCCGCGTCGCATGGAGATCGGCGTCGCCGGCAATGACAACCAGCAAATCGAGCAGAAGCAAGCAGCCTGACGGTCCGCCGGTCAGAGCTGCGGGTGATGGCTGCGCGCGGCGTCGCCGCGCGCAGCGCCCACGGGAATGGCAAAAAGCAAAGAGAAAGGAGATAATATGATGGCACTGCGAGACCTCATTCCATCCGGCAACGGCTCACGGGAGATGGCCTTGCAACGCAACGAGGCCAACCCCTTCTTCGCACTTCACCGCGAAATGAACCGGCTGTTCGACGACGCGTTTCGTGCGTTCGACATCGCCCCGTTTAAGTCAAACGGGCTCGGCTGGCCGAGTGTCGAGGTCAATGAGACCGAGAAGGACGTCAAAGTGGTGGCGGAGCTGCCCGGTCTCGAGGAAAAGGACGTCAACGTCGAACTGCGCAATGGTCTGCTGACCATCAGCGGTGAAAAGAAGAGCGAGACCGAGGACAAAGAGCGTCGCTTCAGCGAACGCTATTATGGACGGTTCGAGCGAGCTATCCCGGTCGACGACATCGATCAGGAAAAGGTCGCTGCGTCGTTCAAGAATGGCGTCCTGACGGTGACGCTGCCCAAGTCGCCCACCGCTCAGCAAAAGGTGAAACGGATCGCAATCAACAGCAAATGAGCGTTGAGCCGGCGGGAGGCTGGGCTTCCCGCCGGGCACCTGGATGATGAAGGAGACCAACGATGTACAGCTCCTGGAGAAAGGAGCTGATATCCGACGTGCTCAATCTTCTGCTCGGGGTCGGCTTGTTCATGTCGCCCTGGCTCCTGGGCTTTTCCGGCGAGCGTACGCCCAGCTGGAATGCCTGGGGCAGCGGTCTCGCCATCGCCGCGCTGGGTCTGGCCGCGTTGACCGCATTCGCCGAATGGGAGGAGTGGATCGCGCGTGCCGTGGGCCTTTGGGTCACGCTATCCCCTGGCTTATGCAATTCCCGAACAGCGCCACCGGGACACCGGTCCACGTCATTGCCGGCGTCCTGGTCGCTGTGATAGCTGCTGTGCGTATCTGGTACGCCCATGGCAGCTATCCGCAGGTGACAGCGCAAGGACCGATTGGGCTTAAGAGAGGTGGTTCTCGTTCTAAATCCTCCACGGAGCGAATAGTACGAGCCGCCCTGTCGCCTGACGTAGCTGGCCCTAAACGAGCCAGCGACACTCAGGCCCGCGAAGATCATGGACTACCCGCATATGAGGGGGACGAGCCCAACGAGTGGGGCTTACCATCCTGCTCGCTGTCACCTGCTCGATCGAGGTGAAGCGCGAATCCGCTTGCCCCCGCCGCCTCGAGTCCGGCGCGGAGCTGCATGCTCGGGATGAGGTAATCGCCCCCATTTTGTCGTCGATACGGAATAGGCGCGGTGGTTGGCAGACCGCGCATCCTTTCACGCAACCCTTCAGCAATGGGCGCGAAACCCGCATCATCGAGCCGGTCCACACGATAGACCACGAAGGGCGGAAGGACGTCATAGCCGGGATAGTACAGAACGCCGTGATTGATGGGGAAGAGCAACTCGTCGATCGGCCCATTGATGCCGCGGTCGGAATAATGCTCCTCCCAGCCGCCGGCGGTCACAACCAGCATTGCGCGCTTTCCCTTCAAGGCTCCGTCGCCATACCGATCGCCCCATCGCTTCTCGCTGTGTTCGCCGACCCCGTAGGCAAAGCCATAGGCGAATACCCGATCGACCCAGCCCTTGAGGATCGCAGGCATCGAGAACCACCACAGCGGAAATTGCAGGATGAGGACGTCGGCCCATAACAGCTTCTCGATCTCAGCTTTCACGTCCGGGGTCAACGTGCCGGCCTCAAAAGCCTGCTTGGAGGCCGCAGCCGGCTTGAGCCGTTCACCTTGGCCCGACGACGGAAAGTCGGCTCGGTCGACTTCTGATTTCCACCCCTGGGCATAGAGATCTGACACCCGCACTTCGTGACCGAGCCGCTTGAGCTCCCTGACGGCGACGTCAAGCAGCGCCCCGTTGAGCGAACGCGGCTCCGGATGGGCGAATACGATCAAGACTTTCATGAGCAGCACCTCCTGATGATGTGACATCGATCAGGTAGCGCGCCAAGGTGCGATTCAGTACATGTCAGTAATGGATAGGATTATGCCGGAAAATGGATAAGTCAGACGTGACGCTCGAACGCATACGCAGCTTCGTTCGGGTCGCAGAGCGGGGCAATCTGTCGGCGGTTGCGCGCGAGTTGGGGGTCGGCCAGTCGACGGTGACTCGGCATTTGCGAGAGCTGGAGGACGCGGTTGGCGTGCCCTTGCTTAGTAGGACTACGCGCCGGGTGACGATGACCGAAGAGGGCGTCCGCTACTATGGGAACTGCGTCAAAGTCCTGCGCTTGGTCGATCAGGCAGGTGAGGAGGCGCGGAGCACGCGCACCGCACCAGCCGGCACCGTGCGCATCTCCTGCACCGCGGCATTCGGTGTGCTGCACGTTTGCCGTTTCCTGTTTGCTTTTCAGGATCGCTATCCAGAGATCGTGGTTGATCTGAACCTCACGGACGATCGGATCGACCTCGTTCGTGAAGGGGTTGATATCGCCATCCGGCTCGGGCCACTGGCCAATAGCTCGATGAAGCTGAAAGCTCTGGGCCAATCCCGGCGGCTGTTAGTTGCCGCACCTCACTATCTACGTGCGCGTGGGCAGCCCAGCCGCCCGCAGGAATTGGCGAGACATGAAGGTATCAAGATGTCGAACATCGCGGGTAGCGATCTGCTCGTGCTCCACGGGCCCCGGGGCGGTCGGCAGGTGGTGCCGTTCAGGGGGCGCTTGTGGGTTGATCATGGACTTGCCGCACGCGAGGCACTGGCTGCGGGGCGGGGGATAGCGCCTGCACACCTTTGGCTCGTGGACGATCTCCTTGCCACCAACAAGCTCGAAGTGGTGCTGCCCGACTTCTCGCCGCCTCCCGTTCCGCTGAACATGCTAATCGTCCCGGAGCGATCGAGCATCGCCCGAGTTCGTCTGCTGGCCGAGTATCTCGCCGCGCAGATCGCGCGGGCGCCCGGTGTTGAAAAGGCGGGGTGAACATTTCTCAATCTCGGTCGAGCCGCCGGCGGTCGCTGCAGATCTGCAAAAGTTCGTGTCTCGCTAATTTACCGAGAAGTGCCAGATCCCGCTCTGATTCCAAGAGTGCAGCGCTGGATGCGCTGTCCGGAACTCAGGACCCGGCTATCTGGCGCCGGGTATGGTGTCCGCGCGCTCCCCATGTTGCTCGAAAGGAGGATGGGATCCGGCTATGGACCACTTTTGATCTCAGCCGGCTCTGGCGATCGGTGGTTTTGAACCTGTGTTCGCTCTACTTCAAAGTTCCAATCAATGGACGAGCGCTGCAGCTCCCGGCGTGCACTCAAACGGCTCGCAAGCCTTCCTTGGGGATCTCCCGGATCAGGGCATCGATTTCGCTTTGCTCCAGCGTCTCCTTTTCCAGCAGCTTCCTGGCCGCACGATCCAGAACCGCGCGGCGCGTCGTCAGCAGGCCTTCGGTCCGCTGAAGGACCCGATCGACGATGTCCTTGACCTCGCGGTCGACGGCGGCTGCGGTTTCCTCGGCATAGTCGCGCTCGCGCACCGGATAGGGCCGGTCGGCGCTCGCCAGGAAATTACCGGGATCGCGCTCATAGGCGACGCTGCCTAGCTTTTCCGACATGCCGTAGCGCGTGACCATGCTGCGCGCGATATCGGTGACGCGGCGCAGATCGTCGGCCGCACCGGTGGAGAGATGGCCGAACACGATCAACTCTGCCGCGCGGCCGCCGAGCAGAACGGCCATCTTGTTCTCCAGCTCCTCCTTCGTCATCAGGAAGCGGTCCTCGATCGGCCTTTGAATGGTGTAGCCGAGCGCGCCGACGCCCCGCGGGATGATGGAGATCTTGTGCACGGGATCGACCCCGGGCAGCGAAAGCGCGACCAGCGCGTGTCCCATCTCGTGATAGGCGACGATCTCGCGCTCCTTCGGATTGAGCAGGCGGTTGCGCTTCTCCAAACCCGCGACCATACGCTCGACGGCGTTGTTGAAGTCACCCATGCCGACCGCCTCGGCGCCGCGGCGCGTTGCCAGCAGCGCGGCTTCGTTGACGAGATTGGCAAGATCGGCACCGGTAAATCCGGGCGTCAAGCCGGCTACGGCATCGACGTCGACATCGGCGGCGAGCCGCACATTCTTCATATGCACCGCCAGAATGTCGCGGCGGCCCTTCTTGTCGGGCCGGTCGACCAGTACCTGGCGATCGAAGCGGCCGGCGCGCAGCAGGGCGGGATCGAGGATCTCCGGGCGGTTGGTCGCAGCCAGGATGACGAGGCCGGAGCGCGAGTCGAAACCGTCGAGCTCGACCAGGAGCTGGTTCAAGGTCTGCTCCTTCTCGTCGTGCCCGCCGGCGAACGGGCCGAACCCGCGCGCGCGGCCGAGCGCGTCGAGCTCGTCGATGAAGATGATCGCGGGCGCCTTGTCGTGCGCCTGCTGGAACAGGTCGCGCACGCGGGCTGCGCCGACGCC
>NZ_JBVVOZ010000048.1:0-35041 GCF_055807395.1 Bradyrhizobium sp. Kon10
GCTACCAGCAGAGCACGCCGATCAAAGGGGTCCCTTTTGGATGCCGATAGGGGGTCCCAGTCGAACGCCGATTGACACGCTTGCGCCTGCAAAAGAGACTGAGTCCGGAATACGCATCAAACCCGACGTTCTCCACCCTTCTGAATTTGTGGATTCAGCTACGGCGCGCGGTCGCAAGTTTCTCGAAATCTATATCGTTAAAAATCGACCAATCAATTTGACGCTTGAGTTTTGTCGTCGCCAATTGGTGACATGCGGATGCGCTGAGTGCGCGGAAGCCATATTGATCATGCTCGTCGCCGAGCGTGTGGCCCGTCTGCAAACGTCGCGCGCGACCATCGATATCTTGAGCGCGCATTTCGTCAATCCCGTCGCCGCGCAGTGAATGAAGCACCTCAACGCCTCCCCTAGCGCCAGCATTACGCAACAGCCTGTTGAGGTTTTTGGATGTGCTTTTGGCTGGGTCTTTGTATTGATGTACCGCCACCATGGAGAAGTATCCGTGTCGGTATCCCGAAAAGTATCCGCCAAAGCGGGGAGGTATTTGGTTTTCCCCGACTTTCTGCCGGTGTTTCAGATCAGAATCCCGAAAGCGCTTGTTGGTTGCCGAAATGTGCCGCCCCTTAGAATGGGCTTGGGTGCTGTGTCACGACGTGAGGCGCGCCGGCTTGCGGACGAGCTTGCCGTCATGGCGCGGCCGTCTGATAGTACGGGACACCCCATAGCCTGGTCGCGGCGACCGCAGGCGCGCCGCCGTTGAGTTTCAGGTAGATCCTCCACAGGGCGCCGCCGCTGGTCCCTTGGTAGTCCCCCGGGAGTTTGAAGTCCGGATATTCCGTCGGCGCGAACTCCATGAGGACGTAGCCGGCGACCTGTCGCTCCGCCGAGATCGTGCCATTCGAGAACAGGGCCTTGAATCCTTTCCTGCGCTCGCCGGCCCGTTCTGCCGGCAGATCCTTCGTGCGCTCGTCGATCATGCCGACGATCGCATCTGTCGAATTCGGCGAAGGCGCCGCCTGGCACGCGTCGGATCGATGTTTCAGCAGGTTGTAGAATGAGCCGATCGCCTCGAACCAACCGACGGTCTCTACCGGAAGCCGAAGGAAACCGAGATCCGGCCCGTCCGGGCCGAAGTTGTCGCCCCGCAGCGCGATCTTTACGCTGTTCGCCATTTCGATCTGGCGCTTGCGATAGTGCATGGTCTCGCCCCGATATTCGACGATTCCCACCGCACCGTTGTCAGGCAAGTTCGCCAGCACGTGCGCCGCGGTAAGGACACCATGGAGTCTGCCGATGCGGACAAGAGTCCCTGATCCGGCGCCGATCGCATCTTCGACCCTGTCGTGAACCTCAAGCTTGACGAATCCGACGGTGTAGGCGGCCACGGCGTTGCCGATGGCGGCCGTGGGGATCGTGACGGTTCGTTCCATCGCCCCCTCCTATCTCAGTCTCTTGTAGCCCCGGGCCTTCGAGCACTCGACGACCTTCTGGCACTCGCCGTCGATCAGCAGCCACTTCAATTTCAACCATTCCTGCGTCAGCGTTTCGGAGAACTCGACGGGCATCTTCCCGTCGCCATTGGCCCTACCGAACTTCCAGAGCTCGAACGGCGGCTTCGGATCGCTCCCGCGCACGAAGAGCCGCCCATGAGCCAGAGCGTCTCTGATCAGGACGACCGATTCGTCGATCCTGTGCTCTTTCTCATGATCCTCGAGACAACGATGGTAGTCTTTGATGAGGTCACCCAAGGAAGCGAAGTCCGTCAGGTAGTTCCGGCAGGCGACCTTGTCGCCCATCTTCGGAAAACCGGAGCACTGACCGTACTTTTCGACCAGGAAGCCGCGCAACAAGGATTCGAGCGCCTGAAGATTCAGGACGATGTTGCCTACCCCGTTGATGTGATCCTTTTCTTCCATTGCCTCCCCCTACGCTTTTCGACCGCTTCGACCTGTCCTAGTTCCACAAGACTCCGCTCGCCAGTTTACGCGCGCGCGTGCGCAGCCACGCGTATCGCTTCTTCTTTGCCTCTCTGGCCTCCGCCGACGCCGCGTAGCTTACCATGTAGTTCAGGAGGGGTTTGAGTGGCTTGCGCATCGCCACAAGCATCCGTTTGAAGCGGTATTCATGCGTGAAATAGAAGGCGCCCGCGATGATGAACGAGAGCGATAACATCATGATGGACTGAAGCAGTTTCGGTGGAAGATCCGCGGGATGAAGCACGGGCGCGGCGTAGAGCGCGGCGATGGCTTGGGCCATCAGGATGCCAGCCAGAACGGCGAGAAACTTGATGACGAGCCAGGTCATGGCCGCCGTTATCCACTCAACGAGCATGAGACGGTTCGCACAGCCAAAAATGCCGCTCACGAGATAGCTCATAAACTGGGGCAGCACGACGGCGACGTAAATCGAGGAGATCAGATAACGCTCATCGTGGAAATCCATCGACGTCTTCTGAAACCAAACGACGAAGCCGCCGACAAACGAAGCGCCGCTAAGAATGGAGCCCGGTATGCTCCGCTCGTTCGCCCATACGTAATAGAACAGGCCGGAAAACAAGGTGAGCATCAGCCAGAACGCGTACCATATGGTGAAGACGTGACCGGGATGTTTGCGCCGCAGATACAGCGAGGCGACCACGAGGCCGCCCAGCAGGGCAACATCGGCGACGCCGAGGGCGATGTACGTTGTCCAGCTGCTCATCGTGTTCCTTTCATCGTCTGATCGCTGAACTCCAATGCGTTGTCGAGCGACACTCTGCCCTTCTAGCACCTGACGTCTTGGATCTCGCCGCGTGCTCCGACGAGCGCGATTTCGATCCCTGCGGCCGCGCAGCGGGGCGCCAGCTTGCGGCCGATGCGCAGCGTGACCTCGGTCTTCGGCATCACTGCCACCAGTCGGCTACCCGGCGGTTTCATCATCAGGCGGCCGACGATCTCGCAGAATCCCTTGTCGAGGCGGGAGAGACGTCCGCGATGGCGCGTCTCGATCGCGCCGCCTTTGCACTCGGCTTCGATGGTCACGCCATCGGCGTCGGCGACCACGTCTCCGATGCCCGGTCGCGAATGGACAATGATCCTGCGGCCGGCGTCGTCCTGGTAGGTCCCGCCGAACGCGGTGCGACCCCGCTCGATGCGCTTGAAGCCTCGCTTCTCGAGCCATCCTGGAAAATCGAACTGGGTCGCGTGCTGACCGTCCGGATGAATCCGGACTTCCCGGACCGGCTCCGTCTCCAGCAGATGCATTGCATAGGCCAGCATCACCGCACCTTCGTAGAGGTGCCGATCTGGCTTGCCGGTTTCGGCACCCGCCGTGGCTGGCCGTTCGATGATAAGATCGTCGAAAGTCATCCTTCCCTCGTCGCGTCAGATGCAACTCAAAGGAGTATCATAGCCTCAATATCGCCCGGTGCCGACTCGGGATACTGACAGCCGGCAACCGCGAGGTTGGCGCTGGCCGAATTCCCAGCGTCGCGCCGGCAAACCATTTCTCATAGGCCTCCAATCGAACTCCAGGATCAGGGCAAAAGCGATAACTCTGGTGCTTTGTGGGTGGTAATAACTCTGGATCGCACCATTCTTCCTCGCCAATTTACACAACTATAGGTAACATCGTGACCATTGCTCACCAAAGGCATTGAGAATGACCGGCGAATTGGCAGGCGACCAACCTAAGAAGCGGATAGCACTCTTCCTCGATGGCACGTGGAATACGACCAACGACAACACAAACGTCTGGCGACTCCGCGCACTTACCGCCCCTCTCGGTGCAGACCAGGTCAGGCAGTCGATCTACTACAACTCCGGCCTTGGAACACAGGTCGGCAGCAAAGTGCGCGGCGGAATGTTCGGCGTCGGCATCGACGACATACTCCTCGAAACCTATCAATGGCTCATCGAGAACTACAACGACGGCGACGACATCTTCATCTTCGGTTTTTCCCGGGGATCCTACACGGCGCGCAGTCTGTCCGGCTTCGTCTCCCGGTGCGGCGTGCTGAAGCCCGGCGGGCCGCTCTCGATCAAGCAGCTTTACGATCGCTACCGCTTGGGATTGACGGTGCCCTCGATCGAGCGCCTTCTGAACCACCCTCCGAAGAATCCCACGCTGGAAGAGGAATGGCTGGTCCGGTACTCGCGCTTCGTGAACATCAAGTTCCTGGGCGTGTTCGATACCGTCGGATCCCTCGGCGTTCCCGTGGGCATCAGCCGCTTCAAAAAAAGCCATTCCTTTCTCAACACCAGCCTTCGCACCCCAAATATCGCAGCGGCGCACGCGCTGGCGATCGATGAGCACCGCCCAGATTTCGCACCTACGCTATGGACCAGGAGTGTCCCTAAGGATCCGAAAGCGGATCAACCGAGGGCTCCCCGTTCGCTGGCGGAGGCGGAGCAGCGCTGGTTCGTGGGCGCGCACGCCAATGTCGGCGGCGGCTATTCGAACGACCTCTTGTCACAGAGGCCGTTCGCCTGGATGATGAAGCGGGCCGCCGCCCAAGGGCTGTCATTTCGCAGTGATGTCGACCAGTTTTCTCCCAAAATCAGGTCACCCGTCATCGACTCCTACGGAAGCTTTCTCGGCGGTTTCTACAGATATCTGCAAAGAGAATATCAGCGACCGATCGGGGGTGATCCCATTGATTCGAGCGTCGCCATCGAAAGTCCCATCAACGAGACGATCGACAGTTCAGTCCTCGAGCGATGGCAGAGCGACGAGTCGTACAGGCCCAAGAATCTTTCGCAGTGGGCTGAACGAAGGAAGGCGAACCTGGCCAAGCTTTCCGGATCGTTGCGTACAGACGATCTCTCGCCTGTGCCGAGCGATTAAGGCGTGAATGTCGTTGAAGTGCAGCATACCGCAATCGATGCAAGTGAGTGAGGGTATCCGATGCGCCTCGCTAGGCTGAGCATCAGGAATTTCCGAAACTTTCGTGCCATCGACGTTCCCCTCTCCGGAAACGTGGTGTTTTTGGGAGAGAACCGGGTCGGCAAGAGTAACCTGCTGTTCGCGATCCGGCTCATTCTAGATCCGAACTTGCCGGACTCGGCCCGTCAGCTCAGGCTGTCGGACTTCTGGGACGGCTATGCTCAAACCTACGACGATCCGATCGAGGTGCACCTCGAACTTGCCGACTTCATGGGAGATCCGGCGCTCGTCGCCCTGCTGACCGATTTTCGAACGCCTCCCGATCCGACGACCGCCCGGCTGAGCTACGTCTTCCGGAAGAGGCCTGGAGTGACGGGCATCCCCCAGACCAGCGCCGACTTCGACTTCGTCGTGTTCGGAGGTGGGGACGAGACCCGGGCCGTGCCTGGCCGGGTGCGCCGGAGGATCGCGATTGACGTGCTGGACGCCTTGCGCGACGCTGAGGCCCAGCTCGCGACCTGGCGCAGTTCTCCTCTCCGCCATCTTCTGGAGGAGGCGATTTCTGCCATACCGTCAGCAGATCTGGACGCGGTAGCTGCGGAGCTCGATAAGGCAACCAAGGCGCTGGAGGGCTTTCCGACGATAAAAGCCCTCGAAGACGAACTGAGGGCCGGTATCCTTCACTTGTCCGGGAAGGCGCACGACATCGATGCCCGGCTCAGGTTCGCCCCCTCCGATCCGCTCCGGCTCTTCCGGGCGATCGCGATGTTCATCGATGGAGGCAAACGGGGCATAGCCGAAGCGAGCCTGGGATCGGCCAACTTGGCGCTGCTCGCACTGAAACTGGCCGAGTTCGCCTGGCGCCGCAAAAAGAACGACCGGAACTTCTCGCTTCTATGCATCGAGGAGCCCGAGGCGCATTTGCACCCGCAACTTCAGCGATCCGTGTTCACGAAGCTATTCAGTGGTGCCGATTCTACGCAGGCACTGATCGTCACCAGCCATTCGCCGACATTGGCTGCGGTGACCCCGCTGCGCTCGATCGTACAACTGAGGGGCCGCAACGGAGCAACGGAGGCATTTTCGCTGGCGGCGCTCCCGGTCAGCGCCGACCAACTCGACGATCTCGAAAGCTATCTGAATGCGACGCGGGCGGAGTTGCTGTTCGCCCGGGGCGTGCTCTTCGTCGAAGGCGATGCGGAGGAAGCCTTGGTCCCCGTTTTCGCGCAGTCGATGGGCCAGCCGCTAGACGAACTCGGGATCACGGTCTGTAACGTAGCGGGCGTCAATTTCAACCCTTACGTCAAACTAGCCGAGTCCTTGAGCCTGCCTTATGCCGTGATCACGGATTGGGACCCGCTGGATGGATCGAAACCGCCATTGGGCCGCAAGCGAACGATCGATCTCTGGCACGATATGGTCGAGGTCCGTCGACTGCCCGCGATGACGCCTGCACAACGGGCGGAATGGGAAACCAAGAGCTTCGCCGACTTCGCTCCGGCGGCGGCAAATTCAGGCGTTTTCCTGAACGATCGAACGTTTGAAGTGTCGATTGCCAGCACGCCGGTGCTCCTGAATCCGCTTCTCGACATCCTCGACCAGCAAGGATTCGGATCGACGCGGTCCGGCCGCATCGCCGCTTGGCGCTCGGGCACGGCACCCGTGGATCCGACGCAGTTGCTTGCCATGATCGCGGATATCGGCAAGGGACGGCTGGGCTCCCGGCTAAGCAAAAGGATGATTGGTCTCCCTCCGCCGCAGTATATCGCGAACGCGATCGCATTCGTGGTCAGCCGTGTCTGATACCCGCAGATTGTTAGAGGCGCTCGAAGAACTCCAGGGTAACCCCGAGCAGTTGACCGCTGCTCGTGAGACAGGGCATTGCGTCGTCTTGGCCGGCCCCGGCAGCGGCAAGACCAAGACCCTCACGACCGCCATGGCGCGGGCTCTGATCGAAGACGTGGTCGATCCGCGCGGCGTCGCCTGCATCACTTACAGCAACGAGTGCGTCGCGGAGCTCGAGACCCGCCTGGCGAAGCTCGGAATCGGCCCGGGCGACCGCGCTTTCATCGGCACGGTTCACGGGTTCGCGCTGAGCCAGGTCATTTCGCCCTATGCGCGCTGCGTACCGGTCGGCCTGCCCGCGGACTTCAGGGTCGCGACGCGGGCGCAATCGCGCGCCGCGGTGGAGGCCGCTCACGCCGCAGTGATCGGCGGCGCCGAAGATCCGCATCGGCGCTGGCAGTTCGCCGTCGAGAAGCGGCGCCGTGACGTGCATCGCAGCCGGCCGGAGTGGAGAGGGCTGAACCCCGAACTGGCGGACTTCATCGAGGCTTACGAAGCAGAACTGCGACACCGAGGGCTCATCGATTACGACGACATGCCGCTCCTCGCCTACCGCATGATCAAGGAATACGAGTGGATACGGGACGCGATCAGTGCACGCTTCCCGGTATTGTTTGTCGATGAATATCAGGATCTCGGGCACGCGCTGCACGAACTCGTGCTGCTTCTCTGCTTCGGCGGAGGCATCCGACTATTCGCGGTCGGCGACGCCGACCAATCGATCTACGGATTCAACGGTGCCAACCCGGAGCTTTTGGTGGGTCTTACGGAGCGTGCAGATGTCCGAACGATCCGGCTACGGTTCAACTACCGGTCCGGCAAGAAGATCATCCGGGCCTCGCTCGGCGCGCTCGGCGAGGAGCGCGACTACCGGGAAATCGACGGGGCGCCGGACGGGGAGTTGGCGTTCTACGCCGTCCCGCTCGGTCTCGATCAGCAGGCGCAGACCATCGCCACGACCATCATCCCGGATATTCTCGCAAAGGGCATCCCGCCGGGCGAGATCGCCGTCCTTTATCGAGCGGGTTGGCATGGCGACAAGGTCGCAGAGGCTTTGAGAGAGGCCGACATTCCGTTCGTCCGGGCAGACCCCAAGGGACTGGTTCGACGAAGCTCGCGGCTTGCTTGTTTCATAGAGGATTGCGCACGGTGGGCGACTGGTGGATGGCGGGACGCCGATCCTCGCTACAGCCGCCTGCTCTCACGCGCCGCCGCGCTCGTCTATGGAGGGAACGCGAGCGAGAACGAAATGCAGGAGCTATCGGACCGACTTATCGCCTTTTTGAACTCTTCCATGGGCACTGGGGAGAGCACGCACGTTTGGCTCCAACGGTACCAACGTGAATTGATTGAGCCATGGCAGGCGATCACGCGCAATTCGGAACAGGATTGGGACGTCTGCTCCGAGATGATCTCGAATACTGATCCGGGGAGCGACCTCGACATGTCGCTCAACCGTTTCGCCGGGCGCATCGAAGGTGCCGGCCGCGTCACCTTGACAACGTTGCACAGCGCGAAGGGCAGGGAATTCGACGCCGTCATCATGTACGGCGTCAACGCCGCCGATCTCCCGAACAACCGGGACAGGCAGACCCCGCACGGTCTTCGCGAGGCGCGCCGAAGCTTCTATGTCGGCGTCACGCGTCCCAGGAAATCGCTAAGCCTGGTCTTCCAGGAGCATCACCATTCACCGTGGGTCTACGAGCTCGCGCAGCGTAGCGAAAGCTAAGTCGAGTTGCGGCTCTGTGTCGTTCTCGGTCTGCAGCGACGCGAGCGAGCCCCCTAGAAGTCGGACCGGCTTGGGGACGGGAGCTCGTTCCGCAGCAGGGCGACCGCCAAGCGTTCGAGGTCGCTTCGGCTCGAGACTGCAACGGGCACGGATTTGCTGCGCGTGATGATCTCGAAGTCGTTGAACTTCACCTTCAGCGTCACTGTCCGGCCGCGCGAACCCTTGTCCTCGCAGTGCCGCCAGACCTTGTCGATCAGCGTCTGCCTGCTCCATCACCAGCGAAGCCGTCGTGTCGCGCAGCGGGGCTGCGGGCTCGATCCGGCGGATGACGTCCGGCCGGCTGTCGAGACTTAGCGATGCCAGATCCCAGCGATGCTGCCGTCGTGAAGACAAGTACGGCTACGATTGAAGGCGGGGCCTAGTTGTCGGACCGGCACGGCATCCCCGCTGCCTCGCTCGCCAATCGTCGCGCAGCTTCGTTGGCGGCGGGCTGCCGCGCATCGATGGAGGCGACGCGGCAGGTTTCCCTCGCTTGCGCCGCGCCCACGTCACGAAACCCATCTCTTCGAGATGTGGGTGGAGCGGCACCGTGCGCTCCTTCGTGGTCTTGACCGTGCCGGCCTCGGGCGTGATGTGGATGCAGTCGATGCCGTCGATCGTCCTGACGTCGGAAGCACGCAGCTGGGTGATCTCGTTGACCCGGGCCCCCGCATATCCGGAGCGAGAGCAGACCGCTTGTAACGCGAGGCTGTCAGTTCGAGATCTACTCGGTTAGAGCGGTAGACAGGCGGACGACCAGCGGCACGATCCGACGGGAGGCGCCACAAGGCGAACGTCGGACCTTCCAATGCTTACTCTGCGCTTACTTTGAGAAGATCGTAGTAAGCAAGGGAGGCCAAAAATCCAACTAAGATATTGAAAACATTGGCGCGCCCGGAACGATTCGAACGTCCGACCCTCAGATTCGTAGTCTGATTCTGGTCGTTGATCGTGCCGGAGGGGACTAGTTGGCCTCCTTGCCCAGCGCAACCCCAGCCAGGTCGAGGGCTGGAATCTTACAAAGCTCGCGGAAAAGGGCCTCGACCGGAAATTCTCCGTACGAATCGGCGACCGACTTCGATCCATGGCCTGTGATCGCATTCAGAATATCTTGCGCAAGCCCATGCTTTCGTCCAAGCGTCTTGATCCGGTGGCGCCAGGAATGGCTTGGGGACAGTCGAGGGTCCTTCAATCCAAGCTGACGCACGAACCTTCCGATCATCTTGGTGCCATTGCCACCGCGCTTACCGAACTTGTCTGGAGAAAGCTCGGCGAACAGAGGACCGGATTTGGCCTGGGCGACGAAGTTGAGAAAGCCGCTGTCAATCAGCGCAGGGTGAACGGGGACTACTCGCTCTGATCCAGAAGTCTTGAGCGAGCCTGCTTCCGGAACGAATTTCATGCACCAGATGTCCTCGACCTTCAGGACGTCCTCGCGCCGCAGCTGGCAGATCTCAGATAGTCGCGCTCCAGTGTATGCGCCAATCCAGGGCACCCACCTCTTGACCGGATCGTTCTCGGAGCGCGCGGCGCGAAGGATGGTTTTGGCCTCCTCATCGGTGAAGCTTCGTTTGCGCTCTCCTTGTTTGGCTTTGACATCCAGCGAAACGCCTTCGGCAGCATTGGAGCTAACCAGCTTGTTCTGTAGTCCCCATTGCAGGATTGCCCGCACTGGCGACAACTTCGAACCTTGGATGGTCTTCGCCCGCAATCCCGCGGCCACCAACGCGCGCTTCCAGTCGAGGAGATTCTCAGCGGTCAAGCGATGGGCATCTGTATGCCCTAGATATTTTTCTAGTTCCCGGATGACGCGTGACCATTCGTAAACAGTCTTTGCGACCGGCCGCCGCTCGGCTTTCCATCCATCTAGAAGATCCTGGAATGTGACGGCTCGCTGTGGCGAGCGAGCGACTGACCCGCCCTGCGATACAGACAAATTCGGGAAGGGAAACTCTGGAACGGTTTCCCCTTTTCCCAACTTGGCTAGCACCAAACTTGCGCGCTGTATGGCAGCTCCAATAGCGCGAGCCATGGTTCGTCGATTTTGCCAATCCTCAGAAAACCCGTGAGCGCTCAGGTAGCCGCCCGCGGCCTCCAAACAGGCCTGTTCCATTCGAGCGATCTTGTACAACTCCGGCTCGGGAGAAAAGAGATCGACCGACTGCGCACGAGCCGCATCTTTTTCTTCCCTGGCCGACGGAGGGCCAAAGAGCCGATCCCCAAGGTCGGTGTCCCAGCCGGTTTGTTGACTGGGATTGTCCCTGTACTGCTCCAACCAGCGGTCATACGAGACGATTGCGAGTTGGTGCGCTTCACGCTCGGTCAGAGGTTTCGGCCCTGCGCGCAGATTGGCCCATCGAGCCTCCAGCTCGGCGAGCGCTTTCGAATGCCGGACTTTCGCCTCTGCAGGATCGCGGGTCTGCAGACTCACCTTCTCCTCGCGCTTGCCGATGAGCTTGCGCAGGTCGTCGGGGACGACCTTTCGAAGTTGATAGATCCCGGTTTTCGGGTGCTTCCATGGACGTGACATTGCAAGCGGCATTGTACCACCGTTTTGTACCAAAACCGTAGCGCTAAGCCGTTGAATTTGCTGAATTGCTTTGGATATCAGGCCCTTAGAAGAGCCGTGGTGCCCAGGGGCGGAATCGAACCACCGACACTGCGATTTTCAGTCGCATGCTCTACCAACTGAGCTACCTGGGCGTGCTCCAAAGAGGGGCCAAAGAGAAGGTCAAGGCCTATGGAGCGGGCGGTTTATAGTGGGCTGGAAGCGGCCTGTCCACCCGGCTTCGCCAAGAGGCTTCGCCGGGCGCGGCCCGGCTGTGCACAAGGTGGGGCGGGCTTGCCGCGGCTCGCTCGGGGCGGATCGGACCATCAACTAAACCGCTGACATTGCTTTGTTATTCTTCACCATCCACTTCGTCATCGCGGCCGGGGATGACGTAGGAGCCCTTCAGCCAGCGGTTCAGATCGACGTCGCGGCAGCGCGACGAGCAGAACGGGCGGGTGGCCTCTGACTGCGGCTTGCCGCAGATCGGGCAGGTTTTGAGGGGACCGGCGGGCTTTTTGAGGGGGTCGTCCATGGGGGCGGCAGCTTACACGAGGTGACAGGGGTCAAGAGCCTGTCGGCAAACAGGTTCCCGGGATCGCGGCGCACGCGATGGCGACGGAGCGCGCGGGCCGATTCTACTGTGCATGGGGTTGTTTTCGCGTTTTTTGTTGACGCTCACACGGCGACAGCGTTGAGCCAGCCGAAGCGGATCGGAAATCCCTCGCCGCCGAGCAAGGTCGTGGTCTCGTAGAGCGGCAGGCCGACGACGTTGGTGTAGGAGCCGACCATCTTGACCACGAACGACCCGGCGATGCCCTGCACCGCATAGCCGCCGGCTTTGCCGCGCCATTCGCCGGAGCCGATATAGGCCTGGATGTCGTCTTCCGACAGCCGCTTGAAGCGGACCCGGGTCTCGACCAGCCGCTGGCGGAAGGCCTCGCGCGGCGTGACCAGACAGATCGCGGTGTAGACGCGATGGTTGCGGCCGGACAGCAGCCGCAGGCACTGCGCGGCTTCGTCGACGAGGTTGGCCTTGGGCAGGATGCGTCGGCCGACCGCCACCACCGTGTCGGCTGAGAGGATGAAGGCGCCGCGCAGTTCGTCGTCGAGCTGGACTGATTTGAGCGCCGCATCGGCCTTGGCTCGGGCGAGGCGGTTGGCGCAGGCGCGCGGCAGCTCGCCCCGCTTCGGCGTCTCGTCGACGTCGGCGGGCCGGAGCGCATCGGGCTCGATGCCGGCCTGGTTGAGCAGCGACAGGCGCCGCGGCGAACCGGAGGCAAGAACGAATTTGGGGCGGCCAAGCATCAGGTGATTTTGGGAGGACGAAGCAGGGGTGAATTGCGCGCGGAACCTATCGGAAGGGGGCTGATTTCACAACCCGGGAACCCGGACTTTACTGATTCGGGGACCTCGGGATGCGTGTGCCCACAGTCTGTGACGCCGGTGTTACGGGAACTACCCGCTCGCCGCCCCCACCTTCGCGAACCGCCGCCGGATGCGCATCAGGAGCTGGTCGCAGACCTCGCGGTAGGCGGCGAGCTTCTGATCGCGGCTGCCTTCGATGGTGGTGGGATCATGCGTCGGCCAGTATTCGATGTCGGCGGCAAGCGTCCTGGTCAGCTCCAGCGCCTTGTGATGCGCCTCGGGCGAGAGGGTGATGATGAGGTCGAAATTCAGCCCCTCCCAATCCTCCAGCTCCTCGAACGTCTGCGGCTTGTGCGTGGAGATGTCTTGTCCCAATTCGTCCATCACCGCGACCGCGAAGGGATCGAGCTCGCCCTTCCTCGCCCCGGCCGACTTCACGTAGAGGCCTTGTGGAAACATGTGCCGCAGCAGGCTCTCGGCCATCGGCGAGCGCACGCTGTTCATCGCGCAGGCGAACAGCACGGATTGCGGATCGCGTGCGCGTGGCGGACCCGCCATCGCCGCCTAGCCCTCTTTGATCGAGGGCACGGCGTTGTCGGCAAACCGCTGCACGCTTTTCCGGGCCATGCCCTAGCCCTTCCAATGCAGAACGGTGATGAGTGTGAACAGCCGGCGCGAAGTCTCGAAGTCGACCCGGACCTTGCCCTTCAGCCGCTCCTGCAGCGTGCGCGAGCCCTCGTCGTGGATACCGCGGCGGCCCATGTCGATGGCCTCGATCTTGTCCGGTGTCGCTGTCCGGATCGCCTGGTAGTAACTGTCGCAAATCATGAAATAGTCCTTCACGATCCGCCGGAACGGCGTCAGCGACAACAGATGAGCGACCACGGGCGTGCCGTCCTCGCGGCGGATGTCGAACATCAGCCGGCTGCCGGTGATGCCGATATGCAGCGTGAACGGCCCCTTACCGTCGGCACCCTCGGGCGCGAACAGGTTCTGCTCGATCAGATCGTAGATCGCGATCGCGCGCTCATGCTCGATGTCCGGTCCGGAACGGCCGATCGATTCCTCGTCGAGGGTGACCGCGACGATACGATTGGTCGAGTCGTCCTGTTCGGGCGGCTTTGTCATGACAGATTGAGGCGCAATCCGATCGAGCGCGAATGGGCGTCCAAGCCTTCCGCCTTTCCGAGCGTCATGGCAGCCGGACCCAGCGCGCGCAGCTGATCGGGACCGCATTTCAGGATCGAGGTGCGCTTGATGAAATCGTGCACCGACAGGCCTGACGAGAACCGCGCCGAGCGCGCCGTCGGCAGCACATGGTTGGAGCCGCCGACATAATCGCCGATCGCCTCCGGCGTATGTGCGCCGAGGAACACCGCGCCGGCATTGCGAATCTTGGCGGCGAGCGCATCCGGATCCGCCGTCATAATCTCGAGATGCTCGGCGGCGATCGCGTCCGCGAGCGGGATGGCGTCGTTGAGATTTTCCACCATGATGATCGCGCCGAAATCGGCCCAGGAGCGGCCTGCGATCGCGGCGCGCGGCAGCGTCTTCAGCTGGGCTTCGACGGCGTTTTCGACATCGGCGGCAAGGCGCGCGGAATCGGTGATCAGGATCGATTGCGCGCTGGCATCGTGCTCGGCCTGTGCCAACAGGTCCGCGGCGATCCAGTCGGCATTGCCGGTGTCGTCGGCAATCACCAGCACCTCGGAGGGGCCGGCGATCATGTCGATCCCGACCTTGCCGAACACCAGCCGCTTTGCGGCGGCGACATAGGCATTGCCGGGGCCGACGATCTTTGCGACCGGCGCGATCGTCGCCGTGCCGTGGGCGAGCGCGGCCACCGCCTGCGCGCCGCCGACGCGGTAGATTTCTGTGACGCCGCCGAGCCTGGCTGCCGCAAGCACCAGCGGGTTGAGCTTGCCGTCGGGCGCCGGCACCACCATTACCAGGCGCGAAACGCCGGCAACCCTCGCCGGCACCGCATTCATCAGCACCGAGGACGGATAGGCCGCAGTCCCTCCAGGCACGTAGAGGCCGGCGGATTCGATCGCAGTGTAGCGCCAGCCGAGCTCGACGCCGAGCGGGTCGGTAAAGCGTTCGTCCTTCGGGAGCTGACGCGAATGGTAGCTCTCGATCCGGTCGCGCGCGAGCTTGAGGGCATCCAGCGTCGCGCCATCGCAGGCCTTCACAGCGTCCTCGATCTCGCCGGCGGTGACGCGCAGGGAGGTCGCATCCAGCGTCAGCCGGTCGTATTTTTGCGTGGCCTCGAGCAGCGCGGCATCGCCGCGCCTGGCGACATCGTCGACGATCGCGCGCGCCGCGGCCTCGACGTCGGCCGAAGCCTCGCGCTTGGCGGCGAGGAAGGCTACGAATCGCTGGTCAAAATCGGCGCTGCTGCGGTCGAGGCGAACGGGCATGTTTCGATGAGCTTTTGGCTGGTCTTCGGGGGCGGATCGGCGTCGCAAGACCCCTGCTCAATGGCGCGGCGGCCCCCCGGCGTCAACCCTTGGCCGGGAGGACACCGGAGCAAGTTTCGCTGGTATATCGCAAGCGGGCCTTACCCCTCCCCCTCCATCTCGACCCCGATCCCCAGATCATCCGCCCCGAGGTCGGTCAGCTCGCATTCCAGGCATTCGACGTCGAGGCGGATGGCGCCGCCTTGGGCGAACAGCAACAACGCGCTGCCTCCGGGCTCCTCGCGGCCGTCCTTGGGGTGAAACTCGATCCCAACCAGGTCCAGAACCGCCTCAGGCGCCGCAAGATCGATGTCGCGCGACTTGCAGGCAAGCACGCGGTCGAAACGGAGCGCCGAAACCAGCCGGCGCGGCTCGGCCTCCCCGTCCAGCGTCTGCTCCCAGTCCAGCCGGCTCATGCCGACCACCAGGCGCTTCTCGGCCTGCCGCCAGATGATGTCGGAGGCTTGCACCCGGGCATCCTGCACATGAGTCGAGATCACGGCGAGATCATCGGCATCGAGCGCGATCAGCTTAAGCTGGGAAGACATCGCCGACAGTTCTCCTTCGGGGCGGATAGGCCTCAACGCGCGGAGGTGCCAGAATATCCAATCCTCAGTCCCTGAAGAACGCCAGCAGGTCGGCGTTGATCGCCTCGGCGTGCGTGGTCGGCATGCCGTGCGGAAAGCCCTTGTAGGTCTTCAGCGTGCCGTTCTTCAGCAGCTTCGCCGACAGCGGCGCGGAATCGGCGTAAGGCACGATCTGGTCGTCGTCGCCATGCATCACCAGCACGGGCACGTTGATCTTCTTCAGATCCTCGGTGAAGTCGGTCTGCGAGAACGCGACGATGCCGTCGTAATGCGCCTTCGCGCCGCCCATCATGCCTTGCCGCCACCAGTTCTGGATCACCGCTTCCGACGGCTTTGCGCCGGGGCGGTTGTAGCCGTAGAACGGGCCGGCGGCGATCTCGCGGTAGAACGCCGAACGGCCGGCGGCGAGCTGGGTCTGGAAATCGTCGAATACGCTCTTCGGCAGGCCGCCGGGATTGGCCTCCGTCTTCACCATCAGCGGCGGCACCGCGGAGAGGATCGCAGCCTTCGCCACCCGGCTCTCGCCGTGGCGGGCGATGTAATGCACGACCTCACCGCCGCCGGTGGAATGGCCGACGTGAATCGCGTTCTTGAGGTCGAGATGCGCCGTGACGGCCGCGATGTCGTCGGCATAGTGGTCCATGTCGTGACCGTCTGAGACCTGCGCCGAGCGGCCGTGGCCGCGGCGGTCATGCGCGACAACGCGATAGCCACGGGTCACGAAGAACATCATCTGCGCGTCCCAGTCGTCGGAGGACAGCGGCCAGCCATGGCTGAATACGATCGGCTGGCCCGAGCCCCAATCCTTGTAGAATATCTCGACGCCGTCTTTGGTGGTGATGATGGGCATTGGGGAAGCTCCTGCAGTAAGTGCGTCATTCCGGGCACGCGGAGCGTGAACCCGGAAGCCAGAGATTGTTGCGCGAGATTCCGGGTTCATCGCTGCGCGATGCCCCGGAATGACGACGGACGGTGGATCAGGCGAACGCCATCGGCCGGTAGCGGCGCCAGGCGCCAATGATCACCACCACGAAGAACACCAGCACGAAGCCTTGCACCACGGCGAACACCGGGCCCGCGGGCGGGGCCGGTGGCACGGCCGGCGCGAGTGCGGCCAGCGCCGGCACTTTCAGGAACGACTGGATGATCAGCACGAAGACGTTGAAATAGAGCGAGACCATGGCGGTCACGATGTAGACCGGACGCCAGGCGCCTTTGAGCTTCATGCCGTAGAGCGCGATGCAGGCGATCGCGAGCAGCACCAGCGAGATGGCCGCGATGATATGCGACGGCAACAGCTCCTTGAACGGGAACAGGAAGCCGGTCGCGTTGGTGAGGATCGTGAACAGCAGGAAAATCGCTGTGAGGCCCGGCATCGACTTCGAGCCGAGCAGGCCGAACATCACGACGAGACCGGCGGCGATGCCGATCAGGCTGATGATGACATGGACCAATGTGAAGGCGGGCAGGCTCAACCCAACAACCATGACATCTCTCCTACTCTCTGCATTGAGATCCAGGAATTGGTATTACGGTCCTCGTCGGATTGCTACATGCCTCGGCATCACACATGCGTATCAAGCCATACGTCATCTCGACAAACGCATGACTGAATTTTTTGCAGCGCTGTCAAAAAGGCTGCCACGAACGACGGCAGTTTGTAGCCCGGATGGAGCGCAGCGTAACCCGGGCCTTCGCGTACGCGGATAGAGTCCCGGATTGCGCTTCGCTCCATCCGGGCTACGAGTTTTCACGAAACTTGAAATCGAATTTGGCGAGAGCGGCCCGCGATGCCCGGGCCGCTCTCGCGTGCGGTTCACACTTCCTTGGTGTCGAAGATCAGCAGGTCGGCGCCGCCAGTGGCGAATTTCGGCACATCGCCGGCCGCCGCCTTTCCTGCTTCGCTGCCGAATGCCGCCTGGATATCGGCCACGCTGTTGAAGCTGAGAATGGCGACGAGGTGGATTCCGGATGGTCCGGCGGGGGAGCCGACAGGCCCCTTGCTGACGGCGTACTTTGTCAGGCCGGGAAGTTTCTTGGCGATCGGGATGTGGGTCTCGGCATAGTGCTTGTCGAAGGCAGCAGTATCCTTGGGCGTCTTGTAGAGCACGACGAGTTCAGCCATTTAGTTCCTCCCATTTGAGTTCTTGGTTTTGTGCCGAACCCTCATGGTGAGGAGGCGCATCAGCGCCGTCTCGAACCATGCCGGCCCGGATCTAACAGATCGGCCTCTATCCTTCGAGACGCGCGCAAGAGCGCGCTCCTCCGGATGAGGGATAGTCTGTGGCACACGGCGAGATGGCAAGTCAGATTCGTCCTGCCATCTCCCTGTCTTCTCCTTGACTAAAGCGCCGGTTTTGCGGCGTCGCCGAGATAGCCGTGCAGGGAGGCCACGACCTGCGCACCCTCGCCGATGGCGCCGCCGACGCGCTTGACCGAGCCGGAGCGGACATCGCCGACGGCATAGACGCCGGGGACGGAGGTCTCCAGCGGCGCCACGAGCCGGCCGAGATTTTGCTCGGACTGCGCGCCGGTGACGACGAAGCCGCCGCGGTCGAGCGTCACGCCGCAGCCGTCAAGCCAGCCGGTGGCGGGATCGGCGCCGACGAACAGGAAGAGATTGCGGACATCTGCAAAGTCCTCGTCCGCCGACAGCCGGCTCTTCCAGCGGATGCGCCGCAGCAGCGACGCCTCGTCGCCCTCGAGCGCAGTGATCTCGGTGTTGAACATCAGTTCGATATTCGGCGTCGCCTCGATGCGCTCGATGAGATAGCGCGACATGCTCGCGCCCAGGCCGCCGCCGCGGATGATCATCAGCACCTTTTTGGCATGACCGGACAGGAACACGGCCGCCTGCCCGGCCGAATTGCCGGCACCGACCAGCGCCACCTCTTCTCCGGCACAGAGCCGCGCTTCGATCGGCGAAGCCCAATACCAGACGCCGCGACCTTCGAACCTGTCGAGATTGTCGATATCGGGCCGGCGATAGCGCGCGCCGCTCGCAACCACGACCGCGCGCGAGCGCAGCACGTCACCGCCATCGAGCTCGACGGAAAATGCGCCGTCGCTGCGCGCGCAGTCGAGCGACTTCACCGTCATCGGGATCATGATCTCGGCACCGAATTTTTGCGCCTGGTTGAACGCGCGCGCGGTCAGAGCCTGGCCGGAAATGCCGGTCGGGAAGCCCAGATAGTTTTCGATGCGCGCGCTGGCGCCGGCCTGGCCGCCGAAGGCGCGGGTGTCGAGGACGGCGACCGAAAGTCCCTCGGACGCCGCATACACCGCGGTGGCGAGCCCCGCCGGTCCGGAGCCGACGATCGCGACGTCGTAGATGCGGTCGTTGCGCGGGCCGCCGATCATGCCGATCGCGCGCGCAAGCTCGGTCTCGGGAGGATTGCGCAGCACCGTGCCGCCGGTCGTGACGACCAGCGGCCAGTCTTCGGGCTTCGGCGAATAGCGTGCGATCAATTCGGCGGCGTCGCGATCCCGATCGGGATCGAGCAGATGATGCGGCTGGCCGTTGCGGGTGAGGAAGCCCTGCAAGCGCACCACGCCGGCGGAATGCGACGGCCCGATCAGCACGACACCGCCGATGCCGCCCTGGAGCAAATTGACCCGGCGCAGGATCAGCGCGCGCATGATGCGCTCGCCGAGTTCGGCCTCGGCGACCAGCAGCGCGCGCAGCCGCTCCGGCGGCAGCAGCAGCGTTTCGACATCGCCCTCGGCGCGCCCATCGACCAGTGCCGGCCGACCGGAGAGCTGGCCGAGCTCGGCCAAAAATTGCCCCGGCCCCTGATCGATCAGCGGCGTGACATGACCGAGCCCGTCGCGCTGGGTGATGGCGACATGGCCCTTCAGCACGACGAACATGCCCGGCCCAGGCTTGCCGGTCTCGAACAGCAGCTCACCATGCGCATAGGTGCGGACTTCGCCGAAATGCTGCATGCGCGCGATCTCGGCTGCTGTCAGCGTCGGAAAGGTCTGCTCGGGGCGCGTGAAGCGCGACATCATCGCGTCTCGTTCACTGTGTTCCGGTTCGTCCTGCCCCATTGCCACTCTCACTCATTCCAAGACATTGCCAAGACATTAGCCGCCGGCCTTGCCGGCGGTTCCCTCATCCAGGGAAGCATCTTCATTCTGCGAGGGGTCGGAAATTGTGGCGCGTTCGCGCGCCTGCAACTTCCGCCGCTTCAGGTTTTCGCGCAGCGCCGATTTCAGCCGGTCCTGCCGGGAGTCAGCCGCTGGTTTCTTGTCGGTCTCGTCGATCATTGTCGAACCCGTCACATGGCCGGCCGCAGGATGCCACCGAATTATCAGAGCTCAAGAGGGGTGAGGACGGCCGCGACAACGAAGCCGGCAGATTTGACCGAATTCGCTGAGACGGCCAACTGCCCGATTGGCTGGGGATCTTGCGGGAACCAAATCGAGCCGAAACCGGTGGCTTCGGGACAAAACGACCGATTTCGGCGCGCAACAGGGCTGATTTTATCGATTTCGCGGGGCTGGCAAGCTTGCACAGAGGGGAGGCCTGTGGCAGATATCGGCCCGCTTGGTAGGCCCCTCGTGGCGGCCGATTCTTGTCCCAGCACATGCTGCCGTAGCTCAGTGGTAGAGCACTCCATTGGTAATGGAGAGGTCGACAGTTCAATCCTGTCTGGCAGCACCATTTCATCTTCAGAGCACGCATCGGCATTCTCGCGGCAGGAAATGCCCGAGTCTTGCGCTTTTCCGTGTCCCTCTTCGGTGAAGAGGGCGCAGGGAAGACCGGGTGCCAGCTGGCACCCGCGGTCCACTGTGCGCGTGTAGCGCAGAGGAAACCGCACAGCAGCATACAGGTGTAGCCGAACACTCGGCCTTCCCTGCGCAGTGGGTTGACGGCTTATGCCTGCTCTCCCCGGCGACGAGTTCCCTTTTGTCACCGTCACCTTGCGAATTGACGATGGCTCGAGACCCGGTAGAGCCCCGATCCATCTCCGCAAGGCTTGACCGTAGCAACGACGGCCAGGACCACACGATTTTGCCGTACGCAACGGTCCTGCTTCGCCCAGGGGCTCCGCAGGAATTGAGCGCCGTTCGTCCGCACGCCAGCCAAGATCTCACGAGGTTCATCTCGCCCTGATCCCCTTCGCGTGCCCGACGCTGTCACGTCCACCGCACCCCCGGCCCACGTTCGTTACGACGGACGATCGCCCCTCTTCGAGGACCGGGATGGCGGATGGATAACGCAATTCCGAATTTCGGTAAAGCGGAATATTTTTGGGGCGGAGGGTTGACGGGTTTTCGCGCGAAGCGGGTGTTTTGCCCGACGGGTCAAATCCACGTCGTTGATTTAGACCAAGTTTCCGATAGGCTGGTGGGAGCCGGCAACTATGACTCGATGAACTCGTCAAATCGACGAGGTGTCCTCATCATCTCAATCGAGATGCGAGGTGCAAATTTGAACTGACAGGAAGACAGCACTCGGCGCCGATGGAAACATGACACTGTCAAAACTTGAAACGAAGCGTTGCGAGAAGCTGCTTGCCGAGTTCGTCGAGCAGCGGAGACCGCCGGCACATCTCCGCGCCAAACTCGACTTTGCATTCCGTATCACCGGTCAGAGCGTCGAGATATATACGATCCGGCCCCACTGGCGCGACAAAGGCAAGGTGATCGAACATCCAATTGCGAAAGCCACCTTTAACAAGAGCAAGAAAATGTGGAAGATCTTTTGGCCACGGGCTGATCTAAAGTGGCACGGTTACCAGCCGCACTTGGAAGCGGCTTCGATTAAAGAATTCCTCGATGTGGTTCGAGAGGACAGCCACTGCTGCTTCTTCGGATAGCGCGTAGGATAGGTAGAGCGACTTGTCCGCCGTAGCTCGAAGAGCGAAGGCGGAAGCGAAACCCATCGCGGCCTTGTGACGACGAGACATGACGGGTTTCGCAAGTGCTCTACCCATCCTGCGCGCTGAGCTAGGTCCGGTGACAGCCGGGGCCATCTGACGTAAGCGTTCCGTCCATCCGCATCAGGGCCGTGTCAGGGTTGCACAGGAGCGAAGCTTGATTGACCTTGTCCATGATCTGACGCTCGGCTTGCTGAAAGATTTCCTTTAGCGCTCCTCCCGACACAAGGGTTAAGTCGGCGTCCGTTAGCTGCTGATGGATGGTTGGGTCATTTCCCTTCTCCTTCGACTTCACTAGGGCTTGCCATGCCACTGCACACCGCCGTCCGAAGAAACCGACCAAACACCGTTTACACCGCCAAGGCTACCCGGCCACGTAACAGCCATACCGCCGTTGCCTTTCGTCCCCCAAGCGATAGCTCCGGCATGTCCTGATGTGCCGAAATTACCTGATCCTCCCACAACGTCATCAAGACAGTCGAGGGACAGTTCATCAGCGTTGGACATCGCGCACATGATCTTCTCTCCATCCGAAAGTCATCCCGCCCATCGGGTTGATGCCGCACCTTGCCTGAAAGCCGGTCGTTCCGACTGTGAGTAGGATCACGCAGCAGGTGGCTGCCGCGAGCTCAACCCGCGCCAGATGAAAAAGGCCACCATGTCGGTGGCCCTCTCTTCATTTTTTCAACGTCGCGGCGAAGAGCTTGGCTGCTTCGGCTTTTGATTCCTGATCCGCCTTGGCGTCGTATCTGAGGGGCAGGTTGAACTTCTTGCCGAGCTCGGTGGCTTCGGGGTTGGTGAAGGCGTGCACGGCGCCGGGATATTGGATGATGCGATAATCGGCCTTCGCCGCGTCGAAATCCTTCTTCAGCGCATCGTACTCCTCGCGCTTCACGAAGGGATCGTCCGCGCCGTTGAGAATAAGGATTTTCGCCTTGACGGTTCCCGGCGCCGGCGCCGGCGTGTTGAGACCAAGGGACGCGTGGAAGCCGGCAACGGCAGCGAGATCGGCGCCCGCGCGCGCCATATTCAGCACCACCGCGCCGCCGAAGCAGTAACCGACGGCGCCGATCCGCTGCGGATTGACCGAGGCCTGCCTGGCGAGTTCGTCCCGCGCTGCGTTGAAGCGCTGCTCCATCACCTTCGCGTTCTTCATCACGGACGCAGAGAGCGCGCCGGCGTCCTTCGGGTTGTCGGCGGTCTTGCCGTCGCCGTACATGTCCGCGATGAAGGCCGTGTAGCCCTGCTCGGCGAACTTCCGCGCCTCATTGTGGATATGCGGGGTGATGCCCCACCATTCCGGCACGATAACGATGCCGGGCCGCTTGGCCTGGGTCGCGTCGTCGTAGACGACGAAGCCCTTCATCGTGGCCTCGCCGTCCATGTAGGCGACCGGCTCTTCCCTGACCGCGGCGTGCGCGCTCGCGACCATTGCGATGGCGCAAAGTGCTCCCACCATGTTCGTGATGTTCGTTTGCATGCTGACCTCCCGCGGGTTTGGCACGACGCCAGATTGGCATAGCAGCAATGCCTGCTAAGCCTTGAAGGCGGCATCGGTTCCCTCGCAGCCCGCGCTCCGGTCCCTATATGTGAAGCCCCGGCGCACATCGCGCCCCAGCCGGTATCCCACGCATGATCCCCTTCTCCGTGCTCGACCTCGCTCCCATCCGCAGGGGTGGCGATGCGGCGCAGGCGTTTGCCAACTCGCTCGATCTCGCCCGGCACGCCGAGGCGTGGGGCTTCAAGCGGTTCTGGCTGGCCGAGCATCACAACATGACGGGCATCGCGAGTGCCGCGACCTCGGTGGTGATCGGGCATATCGCGGGCGGCACCAGGACGATCCGCGTCGGCTCGGGTGGCGTCATGCTGCCGAACCATTCGCCGCTGATCATCGCCGAGCAGTTCGGCACGCTGGAATCGCTCTATCCCGGACGGATCGACCTCGGGCTCGGGCGCGCGCCGGGGACCGACCAGCTCACCGCGCGGGCGCTGCGGCGCGACCTCGCGACCAGCTCCGAGAATTTTCCGCAGGACGTGCTGGAATTGCAGGCGCTGCTCGGCGATTTGCAGCCGAACCAGACCATTCGCGCCGTGCCCGGCATGGGGACGAAGGTGCCGCTCTGGATCCTCGGCTCGAGCACGTTCGGCGCGCAGCTTGCGGCCATGCTCGGCCTGCCCTTTGCGTTCGCCTCGCATTTCGCGCCGCAGATGATGATGCCGGCGCTGCGCGAGTACCGGGCGCGGTTCGAGCCGTCGACGCAGCTCGACAAGCCCTACGCGATGGTCGGTGTCAACGTGTTCGCGGCCGACAGCGACGTCGAGGCGCAGCGGATGTTCAGCTCGCTCCAGCAGCAGTTCATCAATCTGCGCCGCGGCACGCCTGGCCCGCTGCCGCCGCCGGTCGACGACATGGACGCGCTGTGGTCGCCCGCGGAGAAGGCGATGGTCGGCCAGTCGCTGTCCTGCTCGGCGGTCGGTTCGCCCGCCATCGTTGAAGAGAAGCTCAGGGCGCTGATCGCCGACACCGCCGCGGACGAGCTGATGACGACGGGGCAGATCTACGACCACGCTGCGCGGCTGCGCTCGTTCGAGATCGCAGCCGAGGTGCGGGATCGGCTGGCGGGGTGAGCGGCGATGCGAGCGAAACACGTCCTTCGAGCATGATGAGATTGGGCTCGATGGTCGCCAAGAAGTCGATGCGCTCCCTCCCCCGCCTGCGGGGGAGGGCTGGGGAGAGGGTGTTTCCGCAAGCGAGAACCCCCGTGCGGAGAGAGCCCTCACCCGGCGCGCGGGACGATGCTTCGCATCGCCCGGGACGCGCCGACCTCTCCCGCAAGCGGGAGAGGTGAACGACCCGTGGCAGGGAGCCAGGAATTGTCCTGCCAACGGCTGACATAGCGCCCCAATCTGTGGCAAAGGTGCAGATGTTATCAAGGACCAACGAGGCCAAGCATGCCCGCGCCGAAACCGCCTGCGTTCGAAACCCTGAGCCTGCATGCGGGCCAGCATCCGGATCCCGCGACCGGCGCCCGCGCGGTGCCGATCTACCAGACCACGTCGTACGTGTTTCAGGACTCCGATCACGCCGCCGCGCTGTTCAATCTGGAGCGCGCCGGCCACATCTATACGCGCATCTCCAATCCGACCACGGGCGTACTGGAGGAGCGGCTCGCGGCACTCGAAGGCGGCGTCGGCGCCATCTGCACCGCGAGCGGCATGGCCGCGCTGCATCTCGCCATCGCGACGCTCCTGAACACCGGCGACCACATCGTGGCGTCGAGCTCGCTCTATGGCGGCACCATCAACCTGCTCGCGCACACGCTGCCGCGCTTCGGCATCACCACGACTTTCGTGAAGCCGCGCGACATCGACGCATTCCGATCGGCGATCAAGCCGAACACGAAACTCGTGATCGGCGAGACCATCGGCAATCCCGGGCTCGAAGTGCTGGACATTCCGAAGGTCGCGGCCGTCGCGCACGACGCGAAGATTCCGCTGCTGATCGACAACACCTTTGCCACGCCCTATCTCAGTCGTCCGATCGAACTCGGCGCCGACATCGTGATGCATTCGGCGACGAAGTGGATCGGCGGCCACGGCATCGCGATCGGCGGCGCCATCGTCGATGGCGGCCGATTTGATTGGCGTTCATCGGGAAAATTCGGCGTGCTGACCGAGCCCTATGGCGGCTATCACGGCATCGTCTTCGACGAGCAGTTCGGCACCGCCGCCTTCATCATGCGTGCGCGCACCGAGGGCCTGCGCGATTTTGGCGCCTGCCTGTCGCCGACCAACGCGTTTCAGCTGTTGCAGGGGGTCGAGACGCTGGGCGTGCGCATGGACCGGCACATGCAGAACACGCATCTCGTGCTTGAGGCGCTCAAGGCCAACAAGGCGGTCGAGTGGGTGCTGCATCCGTCGCTGGAAACCCATCCCGACTATCAGCTCGCCAAGACGCTGCTGCCGCGCGGCGCCGGCTCGATCGTCTCGTTCGGCATCAAGGGCGGACGGCCCGCAGGCCGCAAGTTCATCGAGCAGCTGCGCATGATCAGCCATCTCGCCAATGTCGGCGACGCCAAGACGCTGGTCATTCACCCTGCCTCGACCACGCACCAGCAGATGGATGCCGAGCAACTCAAGGCCGCCGGCATCGGCGAGGAGCTGGTGCGGCTCTCGGTCGGCATCGAGACGGCGCCCGACATCATCGACGATCTCGCGCAGGCGCTGCGCATCTCGCAAAAGGGTTAAGCCATGAAGCTCACCGTCAACGGCGCCGAAGTGTTTGTCGCGACCGGTGGCCGCGAGTTCGACAAATCCCTGCCCGCGGTGGTCTTTATCCACGGCGCCGGCTTCGATCATTCGAGCTGGGCGCTGCATACGCGCTGGTTCGCCCATCACGGCTTTGGCGTGCTGGCGCCGGACCTGCCCGGCCACGGCCGCTCGGTTGGGCCTTCGCTCGCGAGCATCGCCGAGATGGCGGACTGGACCGCCGCGCTGCTCGATGCGGCCGGCGTGTCAAAGGCGCATCTGATCGGCCATTCCATGGGCTCGCTGATCTCGCTGGAGACCGCCGCGCGGCATCCCGGCAAGGTCTCCGCGCTGAGCCTGATCGGCACGGCCGCGACCATGAGTGTCGGCCCGGACCTCTTGAAGGCGGCCGAAGCCAACGATCAGGACGCGATCGACATGGTCTCGATCTGGGGCCTCGGCTTCAACGCCGAACTCGGCGGCAGCCTCGCGCCTGGGCTGTGGATGCATGGCGGCGCGCAGGCCGTGCTCAGGCATTGCGAACCCGGCGTGCTGTTCAAGGATCTGTCCGCCTGCAATTCCTATGCGAATGCGCTGACCGCTGCCGCGAGCGCGAAGGTGCCGACGACATTGATCCTCGGCGAGCGGGACATGATGACGCCGGCCAAGGCCGGCAAGGCACTCGCCGCCGCGATCAGGCATGCGAAGACCGTGGTGGTGCCGGGCGCGGGCCACATGATCATGGCCGAGCGTCCGGATGAATTGCTGGCGGCGCTCAGGAACTGACAGGATCAATCGTCTATCTTGCGCGTTGCGGTCAGACATCCCTGTGAATCCGGAGGGAACTGGACCTATGCCGAGACAGGAAATCATTCGCAAAGCCAGGCAAGACAAGCGTGCCGGTAAATTGGCAAGCACACAGGCCGGCGAATTCGTCAAGGACGAGATCGACAAGATCCGCAAAGGCAAGCACGGCGCGCGCTCGACGAAGCAGGCAATTGCCATCGGTCTGTCCGAGGCCCGCCGTGCCGGAGTCGATCTGCCGCCGCCGCGCAAAGGTCGCGCCAAGAAGGCGACGCGTCGCAGCGCCAAATATGCCTATGAGGTCGGTCAGGGCAAGCGCACCCCGAAGCGCCGGCCGCGCGTGTCGCGGGCCGTCGAAAAGGTTTTGAAAAAGGAGCCGCGCTCGACCGCATCACGCAGCGCATTGTCGAAACAGGGCAAGCGTGCCGCAAGCCGACGAACGGCCGCGTCGCGTTCAGCCACCGCGCGCAAGGCGAGCCGCACCAAAGGCGCCAAGGCCCGCTCCACCGCCTCAAAAAAGGCGGCACGCACCAGGACGCGCCGCCGGAGCTGATCAGTTCGCGCGCCGGCTCCGTTCGGAGAGCACGTTCTCCCTGCTTCCCTTCTCCCCTTGTGGGAGAAGGTGGCGCGAAGCGCCGGATGAGGGGTTGTCTCCGCGAGTTTCACTTGTGAGAGATGTGATTGCAGAGAGACCTCTCACCCGTCTCGCCGCCACGCGGCGAGCCACCCTCTCCCACAAGGAAGAGGGAAGAGGCGTCACCACATCGTCGCGGCGGCACGTTCCGGCCAGATGCGATCATACTCGTCGCCGCCGATCTTGTTCTGGCTCATCTCGGCGAGGATCTGCCCGGGTGTCGGCAGCGTCTTCGGGTCGATGCGCTTGTCGGGATTCCAGAGATCGGAGCGGACGATGGCGCGGGCGCACTGGAAGTAGATTTCCTCCACCTTCATCACCATGACGCTGCGCGGCGCCTTGCCCGCGACCTCAAAAGACCCAAGCAACTCGGGATCGACCGAGAGATGCGCGCGGCCGTTGGCGCGGACCGCGTTGCCGGAGCCGGGGATCAGGAACATCAGCGACACGCGCGGGTCGCGCACGATGTTGCGCAAGGAATCGACCCGGTTGTTGCCGCGGCGATCCGGCAGCATCAGCGTGTTCGGGTCGTGGACGCGGACGAAGCCGGGCAGATCGCCGCGCGGCGAGCAGTCGATGCCCTCCGGCCCGATGGTGGCGAGCGCCGCGAACGGCGCCTTCTCGATGAAGACGCGATAGAGCGGAGTGACATGGTCGGCGACTTTCACGGTCGAGGCATCACCGACGGCGCCGTAGATGGCCTCCAACTGTTCGACCGTTTCGATCATCGACATTCCAGACCCCTTGTTGCGCCGGCTAGTCCTGCCAGCCTTCGTTCCTGATCACCCGCACGAGCTGGCGGCCGTGGTATTCGGCGCTGCCGGCATTGAGGATGGTGACATCGGCGTGAGCTGTCGCGTCCTCAACGCTGCGGGCGAGGCGATCGGCGATGTTGCCGTCGCTATGCCGCGACCGCGCCGCCAGCCGCTGCGCCAGCACCTCCGGCGGCGCGGCGATCGCGACCACGACGACGTTGGCGTAGGCCTCGCGCAGCGCGCCGATCACCGTGCGCGAAACGTTGGCGACGACGGCGCGGCCGGCGCGGATATCGTCGTTGATCTCGATCGGGAGGCCGTAAGAATGTCCGTGCGCCTCCCAATGCACGGCGAAATCGCCATGCTCGCGCGCGCTACGGAATTCGCCCTCGCTCACTGCAATGTTGTCTTCGTCGGCGGAGGGTTCGCGCGTGACGATACGGCGCGGGAAGACGATATCGCGATCGTCGAGGCAGGCCGCCTGCGCCAGCCGCAGCAAGGTGTCCTTTCCGGCGCCGCTGGGGCCGACCACGAGCACGAGCCGGCCGGGCCCGATCCCGCCCGCCTCACCCTCGGCCGTGGTCGCGGTCTCGCTCACGCGACGCGGCCCCCTTCGCGCCAGACGCTGCGGACGACGGGGACGTGGCCTGCGATATGCACACGGATCAAATCGGCGCGTTTGCCGAGCGCGATTTCGCCGCGATCGGACAGCCCGACCGCTTCAGCCGGGGTCTTCGTCACGGTGCGGATCGCCGCTGGCAGACCGATCGCGGGGACGTGCTCCGGCAATTGCAGCGCGCCCATCAAGAGGCTGGAGGGGATGTAGTCGGACGACAGGATGTCCAGCAGGCCTTCGCGGGCGAGATCGACCGCGGCGATGTTGCCGGAATGCGAGCCACCGCGAACGACATTCGGCGCGCCCATCAGGATGTCGATGCCGGCCTGGTGCAGGCCGCGCGCGGCCTCCAGCGTGGTTGGGAATTCCGCCACCGAGATGCGGTCGCGGACGGCGTCGGCGACGTTCTCCTCGGTGGTGTCGTCATGGCTTGCCAACGGAATTTTGTGCCCATGCGCCAACGCCACGATCTGCCGCATGTTGGTCGCGGCATAGGCTTTCTGATATTCGAAACGTTTCGCGAACAATTCGTCGAGCTCGGCATCGGTCTTGCCACCGCCCTTGCCGCGATAATAGTCGCGCAGCTTGACCTCGTCGCGGAACTGGCGCTGGCCGGGGGTGTGGTCCATCAGCGACATCAGCCGCACGTCGGGACGGCCGACCAGCTCCTTGGCCTCCTCGACCACGCTCGGCATCGGGATTTCGCAGCGCAGGTGAAGGAAATGGTCTGCGCGCAGCAGATCAGCATCACGCGCGGTCGTGATCGCTGCGGCGAGCACGCCGGCGCGTCCATCAACTTCTTCGGCGCCGTCCTCGCGCCAAACCCGGAGCGAATCGAACACCGTGGTGATGCCTGACGTGGCGAGCTGGCCGTCATAGGAGACAACGGCTGCGACCGGGTTCCAGAACACTTTTGGCCGCGGCACGTAATGCGCTTCGAGATGATCGGTGTGGAGCTCGATCAGGCCGGGCATGATCAGGTCGCCGCCGGCATCCTCGGCACCTGCGGGCGCCCTGCCCTCGCCAATCTCGGCGATGCGTCCACCGGCGAGAGCGAGCCAGCCCTGCCCGATCACCCGGTCAGCCAGTACGATCCTGGCATTGGCGATCACGATGTCCTTTGGCTTGGCGTTCATTTCCATGTCCTTCAGGCCGCGGCGGCGAAGCTGGTGACGTCGATGACGCGGTCGGCGATCAGATGGCGGATTTCGTCGTCGTGGACAATGGCGACCATGGCGACGCCCTGGCGCTTCTTCTCGGCGATCAGTTCGACCACGACGGCGCGGTTGGCGGCATCGAGCGACGCCGTGGGTTCGTCGAGCAGCAGGATCGGCAGTTCCGGGATGAAGCCGCGCGCGATGTTGACGCGCTGCTGCTCGCCGCCGGAGAAGGTCGCGGGCGGAAGCTGCCACAGGCGCTCCGGGATGTTGAGACGATGCAGCAGTTCACCCGCGCGCCCCTGCGCATCGGCTCGGGCCACACCGTTGACGATCAGAGGCTCGGCAACAACGTCGATGGTCGCAACCCGCGGCACCGCGCGCAGGAACTGGCTGACATAGCCGATGGTGGCGCGGCGGACATTGAGGACCTGCCGCGGCTCGGCGGTGGCGAGGTCGATCAGCGCGCCGCGATGACGAATGCCGATGCGGCCGGAGTCGCAGCGATAATTGCCGAAAATCATCTTCAGGATCGACGACTTGCCGGCACCGGATGGGCCGGACAGCACGACGCATTCGCCCGGGTTGACTTCAAAGGTCACCCCCCTCACCACCGGCAATTCGATGCCGCCTTGCAGGTGCATCGTGAAGGTCTTTTTCGCATTGGCGATGTCGATCATTGCGGGACTGGTCATCGGAACACTCATGCCGGCAGAATCGAGGAGACCAGGAGCTGCGTATAGGGCTCGCGGGGATCGTCGAGCACCTGGTCGGTGAGGCCGGTCTCGATGACGCGGCCGTCCTTCATCACCATCACACGATGCGACAGCAACCGCGCGACCGCGAGATCATGGGTGACGATGACGACGGCGAGATGCAATTCGGCGACGAGATTGCGCAGCAGGTCAAGCAGGCGCGCCTGCACGGACACATCGAGCCCGCCGGTCGGCTCGTCCATGAACACCAGCCGCGGCTCGGTGACGAGATTGCGGGCGATCTGCAGGCGCTGGCGCATGCCGCCGGAATAGGTGCGCGGCGCATCGTCGATGCGCGCTGTGTCGATCTCGACCCGCGTGAGCCAGTCCGACGCCGTGTCACGGATACGACCGTAGTGATTCCAGCCCACCGCCATCAGCCGCTCGCCGACATTGGCGCCGGCCGACACCGCCATGCGCAGGCCCTGCGCGGCATCCTGATGCACAAAACCCCAATCGGTGCGGAACAGGAAGCGGCGCTCGGCTTCGCCGAGCGTGGCAAGATCGCGGCTGGCGCCGTCGCGCATCCGATAGAACACTTGCCCGCCGCTGGCGGCGAGCTGGCCTGACAGGAGTTGCAGCAGCGTCGACTTGCCCGAGCCGGATTCGCCGACGATCGCCAGCACTTCGCCGGGATATAGCGAGAACGAGACGTCACGGCAGGCAGCGATGCGGCCGTAGGACTTGCTGAGGGATTCTGCGACCAGCAATGGCTCGTCGTTCACGCGCATGTCGGGATCAGCCATGTGTGCCCGCCTTCTCCTCGTACGGCGCGGCGCTCAGGCTGCCGTGATGGCCGGCGGCCTGGCGGCCTTCGCAATAATCGGTGTCGGAGCACACGAACATGCGGCTGCCCTTGTCGTCGGTCACGATCTCGTCGAGATAGGAATTCTCGGCACCGCACAGCGCGCAGGGCGCGTTGAACCGATACGGCTCGAAGGGATGATCCTCGAAATCGAGCGACACGACCGTCGTGTAGGGCGGGATCGCGTAGATGCGCTTCTCGCGGCCCGCGCCGAACAGTTGCAGCGCCGGGCAATTGTCCATCTTTGGATTGTCGAATTTCGGCGTCGGCGATGGGTCCATCACATAGCGCGCATTCACCTTCACCGGATAGGCGTAGGCCGTCGCGATGTGGCCGAAACGGGCGATGTCCTCATACAGTTTGACATGCATCAGGCCGTATTCGGCGAGCGCATGCATCCGCCGCGTCTCGGTCTCGCGCGGCTCGAGGAAACGCAGCGGCTCCGGGATCGGCACCTGATAGACCAGCACCTGGTTCGCGTGCAGCGCCGTCTCCGGAATGCGGTGACGGGTCTGGATCACGGTGGCCTGCTCGGTCGCCGTGGTCGTGGCGACACCGGCGGTCTTGGCGAAGAATTTGCGGATCGAGATCGCGTTCGTCGTGTCGTCGGAGCCCTGGTCAATGACCTTCAGCACATCCTGGGGCCCGAGGATCGCGGCGGTGACCTGCACGCCGCCGGTGCCCCAGCCATAGGGCATCGGCATTTCGCGGCTGGCGAACGGCACCTGATAGCCGGGAATCGCGATCGCCTTCAGGATCGCGCGCCGGATCATCCGCTTGGTCTGTTCGTCGAGATAGGCAAAATTGTAGGCAGGCGCGTTCATTCCGCGGCCTCCTTCATGGCATCGGGCGCATTGGCGTCGGCGAATTCCTGGCGCAGCTTGCGCAACAGGCCGAGCTCGGATTGGAAGTCGACATAATGCGGCAGTTTGAGATGCTCGACGAAGCCGGTCGCCTGGACGTTGTCCGAATGCGACATCACGAATTCTTCGTCCTGTGCCGGTGCGAGCGCCTCCTCGCCGAGTTCGCGGGCGCGCAGCGCGCGATCGACCAGCGCCATCGACATGGTCTTGCGCTCGCTTTGGCCGAAGGCGAGGCCATAACCGCGGGTGAAGCAAGGTGCTTCCGTGGCCGAGCCCTTGAACTGATTGACCATCTGGCACTCGGTGAGCTCGATCGAGCCGAGCGGCACGGCGAAGCCGACGTCTTCGGCCGAAAACTCGACCTCGACCTCGCCGAAGCGGATCTCGCCGGCAAAGGGATGGTTACGGCCATAGCCACGCTGGGTGGAATAGCCCATCGCCAGCAGGAAGCCTTCGTCACCGCGCGCGAGATTTTGCAGGCGCAGGTCGCGGTCTGCCGGAAAGTTCAGCGGCTCCCGGGTGAGATCGCCGACGCTGGCGCCGTCTTCGGCTTGCGGCGAGGACTCGATCAGCCCGTCGCGACCCAGGATATCGGTCACGCGCGGGGTCGGTGCGGTCGAGGCTTCTGCGGTTGCCGGCACTTCGGGCACGAATCCCTCGGCGAGGGCCGGATCGAGCAGGCGATGCGTATAGTCGAAGGTCGGCCCCAATATCTGACCGCCGGGAATGTCCTTGAAAGTCGAGGACACCCGCCGCTGCACCCGCATCGCACCGGTGTCGACCGGCTCGCTGGCGCCGAAGCGCGGCAAGGTGGCGCGGAAGGCGCGAACCAGGAAGATCGCCTCGATCAGATCGCCGCGCGCCTGCTTGATCGCGAGCGCCGCGAGCTCGCGATCATAGAGCGAGCCCTCGCTCATGACGCGGTCCACGGCGAGGCCAAGCTGCTCCGAGATCTGGTCGAGCGTGATGTCCGCAACGCCTCTGTCACCGCGCCGCGCGTTCGCCAGCAGGCGGTGGGCATTCTCGATGGCGCGTTCGCCGCCTTTGACTGCGACATACATGCTTCAGCTTCCCTTGTTCACGACACGCGCGGTGCGCGGGATCGCAACCACGGCGTCATCCGCGACCAGCACCACATCGATACCGCGCGGAAACAGCGCCTCGTTGAGGCGCAGCCGTTCGAAAAGATCGGCGGGCTTGATCGTCGCCTGGAGCGTCGCGACACCATCGATCCCAGGGCCGCGCAGCTCGAAACTGCGGCCGGCATCCAGGCAGTCGACCTGGAGGATCAATGTGGTGGACCTGTCAGGATATTCGTTGCTACCGAGCGCGAAGCGCTCCAGCGCTGGAAGCAAATTGCCATCGCTGATCAACGCGAAGCTCGCGATCGAAGAATCCTGGATCACCGGCGCGCCGGTGTGGAATTTCAGCCATTTCACCAATTCGGGGCTTTCCGTCATCCGTGCATCGAGCCAGAGCGGCGTATCGTGATCGAACAGCGTTAGCGCGATCGCGGCGGTGCCGCGCATCATCGGCCCGGGTGTTCCCGCCATCGGCACGATGCGCTGGACCGAACCCGGCCGCGCCATCGCGTCCATGACCGAGCGAAAGGTCGACTGCGCCGACAAGACCTTGTCGACGAAACCCGGCGGCAGTTCCGCAATCGTGGTCATCGCTTCACCCCTCACCGCGCACCATGGTGTAGAAATCAACCTTTGTCGCGGCGGTCTCTTCCGCCGCCCGCTTGCGCCGGATCATAAGCTGCTCACGCAACGGCGCGATAACGTCCTGCTCGACGGCCGCGCTAAAATCCCGTGACTGCGCCAGCGCGTCGCACAGCGCGATCAGCCGCGCCTTGTCGCCATCGCGCCCGAGCGTATAGCCGAACCCGACCTCACCGCTCGCAAGCCGCACCGCGGCGCGCGACACCGTCGCCTCGCCGAGGTTGAACGGCGCACCGTCGCCGCCAACCCTGCCTCGCAGCATGACGAGGCCGTTTTCGGGCTCGCGCAGATCCTCATGGCTGGGCAGGGCGAGGCTGCGGAGGCGAGCGGCGATCGCGCCCGCCTCCGCGTGCGCCAGCACGGCCATCGCGGCCTTGCGCCGGGCTTGCTGATTATCGTGCTGGGTCACCGATCTCACCGAACTTGCCGAATTCAAGTTGTCTATGATACTAGACAACTTGATACGGAAGCGCCATGACTGTTTCGTGACAAAGCCGTGATTTTCGGGCTAGGCTGACCGGCGATATGAGCATGCAGGACACCGCCTCTTCAGGCGTCGCGTTGTGGCGCCTCGTTGCCGACGGCATCGAGCGCGGCATCGCCGACGGCCGCTTCGCCGCGGGCGACAAGCTGCCCGGCGAGATGGAGATCGCCGAAACCTATCGGGTCAACCGCCACACGGTGCGGCGGGCGCTCGCGGCCCTTGCCGAGCGCGGCCTGGTGCGTGCCGAACGCGGTAGCGGAACCTATGTCGAGGCGCAGCGCCTCGCTTATCCCTTGCGCTCACGCACGCGGTTTTCCGAGATCGTCGGCGCCGGCGGCCGCGAGCCGCGCGGCCAGTTGATCGAGGCCTCCGACGACGTCGCAACCCGCGAGCTTGCGCGCGAGCTGGGCTTGAAGGTCGGCGCGCCGCTGGTCCGGATCGAAGCGATTCGCTTGGCCGACCGCACGCCGATCTGCGTCTCCACCACATGGCTGTCGGCAGAGTTGTTTCCGGGCGCGGGAAGCGTCTTCGCGGCGACCCGCTCGATGACCAAGCTGCTCGCGCATTACGGTGTGCGCGACTATCGCCGCGGCGCGACCCGGATCACGGCCGGCATCGTCGACGCCACCGATGCCGCGCGGCTCGATCTGCCGCTCGGCCGGCCAATCCTGGTGGTCGATGCCACCGACCACGATCTCGACGGCAAGCCGCTGGTGACCAAGCATTCGCGCTTTGTGGCGGAGCGGGTGGAGTTTCTGGTGGAGAACGGGTGAACGAGTGCCAAGCGCGCGGTGCACCTCTCCCCTTGTGAGGGCTTTGCACAGAGGGGCGAGCGGGCGCTTGAGGTGCGTCGCGGGCTTTTTTTGCTGTCAG
>NZ_JBVVOZ010000049.1:0-32116 GCF_055807395.1 Bradyrhizobium sp. Kon10
AACGGGTGGGCGACTTCAAATCGGAATGGTGGGCGAGATCATCTCGGAATCCTGGGCGACATCGATCGGAATCCGCAGTGTAGGGATTAACGGCATTTATCCAATCAAACGTGATCTGCCCACAAAGGTAATGTTCAGCTGCGGGAGTCTGGTAGTTGATATTCTCGTCTGAAGCATGAATTCGCGGAGACCCAGAGCCTTCGGGGCACAGGCGTGTCAACTGCCGCGCGCGGCGCTCCGCCTGCAACATCGTCCTCCTGTGTTGAAGGCCAGCTTCGCACGGTTGCCGTCCTTCTCTTTCAACTCGTTGAACACCGCAATCCCTCAAGATGAGACATTCGTTTTGCCCGTTCGCCTGATAAGCGGGATCCTTATTGTCCTGGGAATGCATGGCTAACCTCGCAGCCTGCATGAGTGGCGGCAGGCACTCCGGTTCGGGCCGGCGATAGGCTGTCGTAATTGCCTTGCGCAGAGGCGACTGAAGTCGGATCGGCGGAGCGAACTCTGCGAAGGCTTGCCCCGGTTCTACTTCGCGACGTTCTTGTTCTGTCCTTGACACTATTCGACCCCTTGAATGTGTCAAATGCCGATCGCCTTGTAGGCTTCAGCACCGCGGCTCAACGCAATGCGATAAGCCGCAGTGCGCAGATCTTTGATTTGCCTGTGACACAGGCGTTCGCATTGACGATATCGGACGGCCCGGTGCGTTTGTATTCGTCAGCCATCCACGCCCTCTCCGGCTCCCCCGTGCCCATATCTGGAGCGGGAACATTGCGGCCGGGCGAGATGAGATCCCGTTTTGCCAGTTCTTGTGTGAACCTGCGGGTGATCCTTTCAAGCTCGTGGACCTCGCATTCCTTCGGGTTGATCTTGAGGGCGCCCTTCGAGCCACCGAACGGAACGTCGACGAGCCCACATTTCAGGCTCATCAGCGCGGCGAGCGCTTCGACTTCCTGTTCATTGGAGTTAGCGTCGTACCGGATGCCGCTTTTCGCCGGTTCGACATGTTCATTGTGGACGGAACGCTATCCGGTAAAGCTGTACATTCTGCCCCGTAGCCTGACTCCGAACCTCACGGTGTAGGTTGAGTTGCACGCTTTGATGCTCGGCGAGTCCTTCGGGCAAGGCAAACTGAGCGAGCGCACGATCCATGTACGCTTCGACGCTGCCCAAGAATGAGAGATTGCTTGTTGGTTGCGATTGAACTCTTACGGCGGTCTCTATTTCTCGTCTCCTTGCCTCTCCGCCCTCGCAATCGCAGAAGGGTTTTCAATCAATCCTGCCGCGTGAAAGAAAGTGGCTGTCGCCGCGATATTGACAACGACAGTCACCGGGGAGGACTGATTGCGCGGTACTCACGCATTCGCGGAAAGTGATTTTGATCTACCGCTTTCGTTGAGCGGCGAATGAGAGACAAGAACTCCTCCTCAGCAGTTAGAACTGAGAGGGCTGCTTCTGTCGTCCCTTTGGGGCTCGTCACTTGCCGCCGGAGCTTGACCGGCTCGTCCTCGGTTCGCAACGCCAAGGCACCAGCGCCGTGAACAGTCTCCTTGACAAGTTTTTTCGCAAGTTCCTCAGGGAGACCGAGTTCGCACGCGGCCGTGGTAACATAGGCCGGACCAGAGCCGCTGATCGCTGTAGCAGCGTCCAATAAACGTTCGTTCTCTACCTGGTGTACTGAGCCGCTGACGGCAAACAAGGACGCCACTTTGTCTAGGTTGAGGTCCGAAACACCCTCGCCGGGAAGATGATCGTTGAGCCCTTACCGATCGCGGTAGGCGTATTGGGCATCGCCCGAACGACCCGCGCTCCCTCAAGAAGTGCACTCAACTCGCCAGTGGTTGCACCCGCAGCGATGCTGACAAAAACCGCCCGATTGGAAAAACGATGATAAGCGGGGACCTCAGTGGGGCTTCAAAGCGAAAACTACCAGATCGGCTTGGTCGGTAGGCCGTCCGGCGTCTCATGTACTTTCGTGCCCAATCGTGCCGCTCGCTCGCGGAGACTGACAACCGGCTTAACGACATGCACATTCTTCGGATCAAGTGCTTTTGAGCTTAACCAGCCGCTCAACAGCGCGTAACCCATATTGCCGCAATCGACGAGAATCAAACGATCGGCTACTGCCGATGGCGCTGTGCCAACCATCTAGCCCTTCCCTTCGCGGTCGCTCACATTCCGAAACACAACGGTCACCTTTTCAGATCACTCCGAAATCGTGGGCTGTGCGCACCTCTAGGTCTGTTTTGCATGTTGCGTCGCCAGCCGATCCCAACAATTGTCCAAATTGTTCGGAAGCAAATGCTTCATGATCCTTTGACTGGGCGTACGCTCGAATTCACCGACAATTTCGATGTAGCGCGGGTCTTGATAGGATGTGAGACGTTCGGAAAGCCAGCCAGATAGACGTTCCGGTTCGATCGACTTGCCTGTCTTGCCTTTCACGAATAGCTTGATATCCTGTTCGCCAATTTCCGCAGCGACGCCGATTATTGCGCAATCCTCGACAGCAGGATGACTGGCTGCCACGTGCTCAACCTCCCAAGCCGAGACATTCTCCGCCTTGCATCGAACGCTGTCGGTGATGCGTCCGTGGAACCAAAGATTTCCTTCAGTGTCCAAAATTCCTGAGCCGCCGGTGTGAAGAGCGCCTGCTACCAGAACTTTGTCGGTAGCTTCTTGATTGTCCAAGTGCCCTTTGAAAAGCGCCCCTTCCAATGAGGACCGAGTAGTTTGGCGGTTCAGCGCCTCAATTCGCGACCGTTCTGGCAGCCGCACAGCATCGATCGTCTTTGTTGGCAGAAACAGCCGCGGCAACTGGTCGTGCGCGAGCAGAGCGGGAGTTTTGGAGGTCTCTTCATGACAAGGGCCCAAGCACTCAAATTCGCACGTGTCAAAAATGGTCATAATTCAGAAGCCGTTGTCGAGGTTTATTTCGAGATTGAACTGGATATGTTTGCAAACAGGACGAGCTAGGGCTGACATGTCGGGGCAATTTGCGCGCCTCGACACTTTTGTTTTGCCGGGGAGCAGATCGTCAACGGGATAGCCCCACACTGAAGCGGCCGTCGGAGATCGTCGTCATTACGGTCTCCAGTGCGCTCTGGTAGGAACGACGCGCGTCCGCGCCTGGCCTCAGTATTGTGTCAAAGCGCTAGCACCTTCTCGCCTCGTCTCAGACCTAGAGCTTGGGCATAGCTACCGCTTCTGACCATACCAGAACGACGGCGGAACAAGCATGTTGCTTCTTGAAGATGCCGCTGGCACCACCAGACGACACGTTCCCACTCATTTCGGGCAGCAGATACTCGGGCAGCTCGCACGACTGAACATCTATCGAACAGCCCCTTAAGCGATTGCTGCCGCCGCCCTACGTCGGTCACATGCACGGGCAGTTGATAGAGATAAACCCGCAACGCGGGTACGCCATTCAATGATCTACGCGACGAGCATGGGAGTCTCCAGAGACACTGTTGAAACGGTTGCTGCGTTTCGCGAGCACCACTTTATAACTTCACGGTAGGAAAGGCTCATGGCGCGGTTGTTGCGTCTGGCAAGGTGTTTGCTCGAGATCACGCGCTAAACGATCTAACCGAGAATGCTATTTCATCAATGGGAGCACGTTGAGAGGCGGACCGCCGAGCAATCGCCTCCAGCATTTGTCTGTTCAAGCGATAAAAAACAAAGGCACGCAGGATTCAGAACGATGATGCTTCAACGGCGGCTGTCGCGGATCGCAGTTCGTTCGCGGCCATTGAGCTCTACCGTCTCGTCAAGGTCTACAAGCAGACCCGCGCGGTGGACGGCATCTCCTTCTCGCTTCCTCGCGGCACCATTACGGGGTTTCTGGGCGGCAATAGCGCCGGCAAGACCACCACCACCGCGATGACCATGGGCCGGTTGCTGCCGGCCTCCGGCCGCTTGCGCGTGCTCGGCCACCGCCAAGCCGGAACAGAGCGCCCAGGTAAAGGGGCGGATGAACTTCAAGAGCCCCTATGTCGATATGCCGATGTGGCTCACGGTGCGGCAGAGTCTCACTATCTTCGGCAAGCTTTACGCGGTGATGCAATTGTCCGACCGCATTGCAAAACTCGCCGACCATCTCGACCTCACCGATTTCATCGACCGCGCCAAAGGAAAGCAGTCCGCCTTCAGCAGCTGCTCGTCCGAGAAGCGGCCTCAAGAGCAGCCAGTAACGCGGTTGACGGCAGAAAACGGCATCGCGAACCTGCACGACCGGGCCGATTGCGATCGGCCCTACCACCCACAGGTGCGCCGAGTCTCTTGCGATGATATACCGCCCTGACCGGCTTGACACCACAAGCTTCGGGAGCCGTGTTAGCCTAGTCCCGGCAAGACTCACTAGTCACCATCGAACGCTCCCGAGCTTAGTTATACTTGGTCAGCTAGCGAAGTCATGAGGGTAAAACGCGACGCTCTGTCGTGTCATCAACAAGGCTCCTCAACTCATCACCGGTTATCCAAACAAGCCACTCGTCGTCGAGAATGTCGTGCTCCACTAGCCGTAATATCGAACCTCCTGGTTCGCAATGCGGCATTTGGGAGATGCCCTTATCAAGTAGCCAGCGCGCGACAAATGCACATACGAAGTCAGGAGCCCACAAATGAAAAGACACGCCGCGCTGAATTCCCGATATGATTTTGGGCAAGCCCCTTCCCCTAAAGTCCCGCCGCACCCACAGATCGCCGTGGTAGGCAACCTTCCCCGCTATCCTCTGGGCACTTGGTGCTATGCAAGCGCAACGGTCCTGAGGATGTGCATGCATGGCGGGGTCCGCGTAGAACGCTCTTAGTGATTGAAGGTGTTCTGCAAAGTTGCTCGCCGAAAGGTCATATAGTCGAGCAGCGGCTAAAAACGCGACCTCATTGTTGTTGTCCGAGCCTTTGATCCAATATCCCTCGCCTAATTTTATTGGCGAGCGATCCGGCCGAAAGTTTGGATATGTCGGGTCCTTTGTTGGAGTGGCCCGCGTAATCGATAAATACTCCTCAAAGTCAAATCCCAGCGAAACATTAACGCCTTTTTGGAAGGCTGCGTCGTCATATACTTGAAGGAATCGGGAGACCTGCAACGGATTGACTACGGTTTTCATTGCTACACTTTTCCTATGGTGATGAGCTGCTGTTGCTGTCCACCGAACTAGTAATGGATCGCCCGGCGTCAGCAAGAGGCGAGACACCTACCCACTCTGGTGGGGAAACGTGGCGTTTGAGCAGGTGGCGTTGAGGAGTGTACGCATTCACAAGCATGCAGCGCCAGCTCGCCTGAGATCATTCCTATGGCAAGCAGGTAAGTGGGCTGCAAATTGCGGCCGTGCTCGCTTGGTCCTGACGCACGGTGCAAAACATCCGCCGGCCGCGCGAATGAGCAAGCCGATGCGGTAGCAATTTCCTTTCCCGTGTGTAACGACTAACGGTAAGCGCTAAGCGGGAGCCCTTGCTTCAGGATCTGAACAGCTGTGCGAAGACGCCTCCGGCTTGGACGGAGATGTGGGATGGGTTTTGGACAGCAAAGCGCACGTCCATTTGGACGGCTCATCGGCAAGGGCGGTGAGCCAGGCTGGAGGTTCTTGAAGGGCGCTCGGGACGTCGCGTCCGTTCCGATGGTGAGCGAGCTCGGATCGTCGCCGAGAGTCTGCTACCGGGTGCCCAGGTGTCCGAGGTGGCGCGCAAGCACGGAGCGACGCGCTGGCAGATCCACGATTGGCGACGGCGGTTTCGACAGCGGGGCATGTTGCCGCCGTGCGAGGCGTCGCAGCCGGCATTCGCGCCGCTGGTCGTGGAAGGTGCGTTTGGAGAAGCGTCCGGCTCGGGCGATCAAGCTTGAGATCGCGATCGGTGATGTCGTGCTGCGGACGGATACGGCCATTTATGCCGAACAGCTGTCCCGGGTGATCCGCGCGTTGCGAGCGTCACGATGATTTGCGGCCGATGCTGATCTGAAGATCTGCGTTGCAACGCGGCCGATCGATTTCCGCTGTGGCCATGATGGGCTTGCGGCGAAGGTGGAGGAGGTGTTTCGCCTTGACCCATTCAGTGGCGCAGCCTTCGTGTTCCGGTCGAAACGAGCGGACCGGATCAAGAGTTTGGTCTGGGACCAAACGGGCCTGGTGTTAGTGCACAAACGACTCGAAGATTGCAAGTTCGTTTGGCCAGCGATCGCGGACGGCGTGATGCGCATGTCGCCGGCGATGTTCGCGGCCTTATTCGAGGGTCTGGATTGGAGGTTGGCCCGCCCGGAGGAAGCACGACGCCCCCAAGCGGCGGGATGACTGCGGCAGAATGACTCGGAAGCTATTTTGAACGTGGCATGCGCGGCGACAATGTGCTCGAAATAGCGCATGAGCTCGCGGCTCTGCGCGACGAAAACGAACGCCTGAAGACGCGTTTTGGCGCAAACCCAGGCGGCCTTGAGCGAGCATCAGGGGGCACTGGGCGCGTCGGAGGAGGTCCGGCGTCGGCTAGAGATCATTCTCGGCGAATTACGACCCGATAAGTTCGGTCGAAGTCCGAGAAGCTACGACCAGATCGGTATCTTTGCCGCCCGAAGACGTGGAGATCGCGTAAGGCATCCTGGGCGCGGCGCATGAAAGAGCCGAGAAGGTCATCCAGGGCCGATCGCAGAGCGATCCTGATCAATTGTCCCATCGCAATCGCAGCTGCTTGCCTGCCCATTTGCCGCGAGCGGAACGGATCATCGAGCCTGCGAGCACGCTCTGTCGGTGCGGTTGCGGCGCCATGACGAAGATCGGCCAGGACGTCAGCAAGCGCCTCGACGTGATCCCGGCGCAATGGCGCGTGCTGGTCACACGCCGCCCCAAATACATCTGCCGGCGCTGCGCGGGCCCTGTCGCGCAGGCGCACTCCCCGGAACACGTCGTGCCCGGCGGGCTGCGGACCGAAGCGGCTATCGCGCATGTGATCGTCTCCAAGTTTAACGACCACACGCCGTTTTATCGTCAGGCCGAGATGCATGCGAGCCAGGGCATCCGGCTTGATCGGGCGACACTGGGCAACTGGTCCGGTCGCGCCGGCTTCCATCTTCAGCCCATCGCCGACCACATGCGCCGCCGCCTGGCCATGGCGGATCTACTGTTCATGGACGAAACCACGGCGCCGATGCTTGATCCCGGGCGCGGCCAAACGAAGAAAGGCTACTTCTGGGCGATCGTCTCCGACGACCGCGGCCACAGCGGTCCAAGTCCGCCGATCGTGCTGTTCTGATATGCCCCCAGTCGTAGTGGCGCCTTCGCCGAGGAGTTCCTGCACGGCTTCAACGGACGCTTCCTGCAATGCTTATGGTGGTCATGACCGGCTAACCGAAGTCGCCCGACCACAAGGGCCGTGGACGCTCGTGCATTGTTGGAGCCACTTGCGCCGGCGTTTTGTCAAATTGGCTCGCAACAGCAAATCGACGATCGCCGGGGCCGCCATTCGGCACATCGCACAGCTTTACGCTATCGAAGCCATAGTCCGTGGTTCATCGGCGGACATTCGGCTGGCCGCACGCAAAGAGCATTCGTTGCCTCTCGGCGCGGCGTTAAAAATGTGGTTCGAGAAAAGTTGTCGATGATCTCCAGCGGCTCGACGCTCGTCGAGGATATCCGCTATGCGCTTATCATTGGCAGGGGCTGACCCGCTTCCTCGAAGACGGGCGTCTCGAGCTCGACACTAACCTGGTCGAGAACGCCATCCGGCCGGTCTGCCTAACCAGAAAAAATGCGCTCTTCGCGGGCCATGAAATCGGGGTGACCTGCCGCTGAACTTTCATCCATTGGCGATTAGAGTCTCGGCGGATGTTACGCCGTTTGGCGCGGGGTGAACAACGTGCGATCGGCGGAGCTGGTCGGGGTTGCGCAGCCGGTCGCACGTTGCGGTGAGGTTGGCGGAATAGGCCGCGGGTGTTAGATAGCCCAGCGACGAATGCGGGCGGTGGCTATTGTAGTCATCGGCCCACGCCGCAATCCTGGTTCGGGCGTGATCAAGGCCGAAGAACAGGGTTTCGTTGAGAAGCTCGTCTCGCATCCGGCCGTTGAAGCTTTCACAGAAGCCGTTCTGCATCGGTTTGCCTGGCGCGATAAAGTGCCAGGCAATCTGGTTGTCCTCTGACCAAGTCAGAATGGCGTTGCAGGTGAACTCGGTGCCGTTGTCCGAGACGATCATGCCAGGCTTGCCGCGGCGACCAATCAACGCCGTCAGCTCGCGCGCCACCCGCCGTCCCGGGATCGAAGTATCGGGGATCGCCGCCAGGCATTCCCGGGTCACGTCATCGACGATGTTGAGGATCCGGAACCGGCGCCCATTGGCAAACTGGTCATGGACAAAATCCAGCGACCAACGGGCATTCGGCCGGGCCTCGAGCAGGATCGGCGCCCGGGTGCCGACCGCGCGGCGGCGAGCCCGGCGCTTACGCACGCTGAGGCCTTCCTCCCGATAAAGCCGGTAGATACGGTTCAGCCCGGACGGCTCGCCATGCTGACGCAGCAGCACGAATAACCGCCGATAGCCGAAGCGCCGGCGGGCGTTGGCCAGTTCGCGCAGTTGGACCCGCAGTTCGGCATCGGGCGGCCGGCTCGACCGATAACGGATCATCTTGCGGTCGGCGCTGACGATGATGCAGGCCCGCCGTTCTGACAGTCCCAATTCGGCCTGCAGATGCGCGACAGCTTCGCGCTTGGCGGCGGGCCCTACCATTTTTTTGAAAGAAGCTCACGCAGCGCCGCCGCATCCAGCATCTGCTCGGCCAATAGCTTCTTCAGCTTGGCGTTCTCGTCCTCAAGCTGCCGTAGCCGCTTGGCATCCGAGACGTCCATACCGCCGAATTTGGACTTCCAGTTGTAAAGCGTCGCTTCCGAGACGCCGTGCTTGCGTGCTAAATCGGCCGTCTTCGCACCGGCCTCATGCTCGCGCAGCACGCCTATAATCTGCTCTTCCGTAAACCTAGCTCGCTTCATTTGTCCGTCCTTCAGAAGGCCGGACTTTAACTTCAACTGGAGGAAATCGGCAGGGGCAGGTCAGGGGCAGAAAACTGGGCTTTGCTTGCATCCATCGTGGCCACCTGCAAGCTCAACGACGTCAAGCCAGCCGGCTACATCACAGAAACACTCGAGGCGATCCTCGACGGCCATCCCCGTAGTGCGATCGAAGGCCTCATGCCGTGGCGATTCCGCAAGGTGTCAAGCCCGCGCGAATAGGGTGGCGGCTAAGCGCTTACGACTAACGCCTCGGCTGGAAAATCCAGTTGGCTGCAATACTGAGATACGGCAGCGGGCAGGATCACTCTCCTGCCCGAACCATACGATGCGGAATGGAGATAAAGCGCCGAACGTGACAATCCACGACCTGAGCTCCGTACACGGCGGTAGGCCTAAGGTCGACGCCATATCAGATTGAACCGCCTCACCTCCCAAAGCTGGGCGTGGCCAACTTCCGACCTGCAGAGTACATTGAACTCGCCCGCCCTCGCTGGTGGTCCCTGATCGTTTTATTTGGGGGTTTATGTGCAGACTCTTGACCATAAGGTTATGCGGCGTTCGCAACGGTTGCAGATGCCGGCAGCTCCATATGCCAAGGTTGTGGCGGGCGGGAATGAGCATGCAAATCATGCGATTTGCACGAATTCTTTCCCGTTAGTTACCGATCGGGTTCGCTGGCCGCTGCCGAAGGGACCTGGTTCAATCTAGTCACGTCAGAAGAGAGGCAATAATGTCTGATATCGAGGCAACAATATCACCGCAGCCGTTAGGGGATCGATCATTGTACACGCAAGTAGATTCTCGCGTATTTTCCGTCGCTAGCTTGACTGAGCTATCAGAATCGAGCTTTGCGATGAATTACCGAGATGCAATGCAGCCACTGGTTTTGCGTGGCGGCTGCGCGGCTTGGAGCGCCTGCCAACACTGGTCTCCTCAGTATTTCGATAAGGTCGCTGGTTCATTTACAGTGCCTGTCAAAACCCTTAGCAGCGGGGGCATTAGGGTGTCTTCTTGGCGCCTTGCAGACTACATACGGTTTATGATGGAGCAGCCACGGGTCGGGACTGAAATGTCGATGGACCCAGGGGCAATTCCGTACTGCCACGACATTCCGCTACTGGGGCTAGTGGAAAGTTTAGCAAGAGATTGTCAGCCGTTTCCGACGGAATTCCTTAGTCCCTCGTATCGTCAGCATTGGTGGCGCTACTCGCAATTCTTCATGGGCCCAGGAGGCACCGTTACTCCGCTTCACTTCGACAGCCTACTTACTCACAATCTCTTCTTCCAAATCTACGGTGCAAAGAGGTTCACAATCTTACCATCGAATCAATCTGAGTTCTGTGGACGTCGCGATTGGAGGTGGTTTGACGTGGACCCTGAGCAACCGGACTATGTGCGCTTTCCGAAGTATCGGGAGGCAACCCCTGTCGTGATTAACGTAAATGCCGGCGACATGCTCTATATGCCGCCTGGAACCCTCCACCATGTTCGCAGCTTGTCGGCCTCGATTTCTTTCAACATCGATTGGCACACGGACCGGAGCGTATTGGACGCGTTTACGCAATCATCCAAGGGAATGCCAAGAGAAGTAGCTTATTATAATGCGATCACAGCGTTGGCCGTAGTCGCTGAAATACCTGAAGCGATCACCTTTCCGTTGTACCGACCCTACTTGAGCTATGTAAGTTGATCGGCAACCCGCAGAGGGTTCTCGGCGACTTGCGCATAATTGGTCGAGTGAAAAGGTATATGATGGGGCAGGTCAGCTGAAGCACGAAAGCATCGGCCGGTGCAGGATTCGAGAGAATAAAAAAGTCGACTAGCGGATCGCGAGCATAAAGGATTTCTCGTTGATTAGAGGGCTGGTCGTATCGATGCCCTTCTTCAAGATCGCAGCGACCGAGTTGTACAACGTCTTCCCGCGGCGGCCGTCTAGCGAAGTCAACGAGCGGATGCATGGAGGTTGTCTCCGGCAAAGCTTATCGAGTGATCGTGGATGCCGACGTCGATATGACCGCGTCGTCTCGCGTGTGGGATCTGCTGGAGCGGCGATGACCTCGATCGCAGCAGGAGCGAGAATCTGGATCGCAACCGGTCACGCTGATATGCACAAGGCATCCAGGGGTCATGCATTGCTGGTGAAGCAGCGCCTCGGGCGAGATCCCTTTGCTGACTACGTATTGTGTTCCGTAGTCGTGTCGGCACGCTAATCAAGGCGCTTTGCACGACGGGGTCGTCGGGCTGTCGCTCTCCGCCAAGAGGCTGGACAGGCCGCTTCATCTGGCCGGCGAAGGTGGACGGTGTTGTGTCGCTGAACGTAGCTCAGATGGGGTATTTGCTGGAGGCGATCGATCCGCGGAACCCTCAACACAGCTGGCGGCCGCAGAGCGCCGGCGAGGTTCGGCAATCTCCAGAGATATTGAAAAAAGGGTGCGCCGAATCGGAGGCTTTGTGGTTCCATCGGTGCATGGGTGACGGTCCCAAGAAGCTGCCGGAAGACGTTGAGGCGCTCCAGGCGGCGTTGCTGGCAACGCGCGCCGAACTTGCCAGCGTTCGCGGCCAACACTCCGACGACCAGGCGCTGATCGCTCACCTGAAGCTGCAGATAAGCTGAACCGTGATCATAATGGCCCTTGTTCGGAGTGTACCGCGCGGCATTGGATCGGCTCGAACTGACGCTGGAGGAGCTCGATCTCAGCGACAGAGGATGAACTGGCCGCCGGCCGAGACCACGAAGGTGGCCTCGTTCAGGCGCAAGTGGCCAACTCACCAGGTTCCCGGAGCATCTACCCCTCGAGCGCGTGATCGTCTCAGGGCCGACGTCGTGCGCCTGCTGCGGCAGAGGACATCACCGAGACGCTGGAGGTGATCCCGAAATCCTGGAAGGTGATCCAACGCGTCCGGGAGAGGTTCAGCTGCCGGGAGTGCGAGAAGATCAGGCGGCCCCCGGTGCCGTTCCATATGATTGCCCGCGGCTGGGCGGAGCCAAGCTCGCTGGCGATGGTGCGGTTCGAGAGTTCGGCCACGACCAGCCGGGATGGTCCTCGAGGGCGATCCCGCGTCATCAGCGTATCGGATCAGTTGGCATCGCCCCTTGAGCCGCGGTCGCGCCACCTACTCGAACCGTTCATCCAGCACGCAGTGCAGGTAGATGTTTGCAAGTAGTGGCGAGATCACGCCGCCTTTGGGCGCTCCACCAGTCGTGCGGCGCAGGACACCTTTTTCGAGCACTCCGCCTTCAGCCATTTGATATTCCAGATTCGCTGACCATCACCCGCGAGCGCCACGCCTTCGAAGGCCAATCGCTGGCCGTGATCAGCAGCATCGGGCGGCGCGGCGTCCTCCTCGTTCTCGTGGTGTTGCCAGACGGCAGCCGCTCGCTGATTCCAGCCAATTGGACCGATTGGAACGCCGAGCAGCCAAGGCGAACGCCGGCGAACGATGCTGGTGGTGCCCACGATCTCGGCCGGCTCGACGATTTGCTCCACCTGCGCAAGGTCATTGACGCTCTCTACGACCGACCCGTCGAGTCGGTGCAGTGCAAGGAGAGCAACCATGCAACTGAACCTGGCCTTTCTCGATCGCCCCGATCTTCCACCGCTCCCCCCTTTCTAGCAGCCCCGTCGGTGACGGCGTGGGAGCAGCTCGACGAGCCCCGCGCGTCGCAGCGCTCGAGATCCTCGCACGTTTCATCGCCCGCATGATCTCGGCCAGGTCGACGAGGCGATGAATGAACGCGCCAAGATCACGGCCAGCCATCTGTCCCGTCTAACTGCGCCAGTCGAGCCGCCCAAGTCGAGCACAATCGCAAGTCGACGGATCGACAGTATGCGCTTGCCGCCATAGCCCGTGAACTTGGCTGGCCCAATGATCGCATCATCGTCGTCGATGAGGACCTCGGGCTTTGCGGTTCCGGCTTTGTTGCGAGATCGGGCTTCGCCCGCCTCACCGCCGAAGTCGCACTCGCCCACGTCGGCCTCGTGCTCGGACTCAAGGTCTCGCGCCTGGCGCGCAACAACGCCGATTGGCATCGCGTCATCGAACTCGGAGGCCTCACCGACACGCTGATCGGCGACGCAGATGGCATCTATCATCCAGCCCTCTTCAATGATCGCCTCCTGCTCGGGCTCAAGGGCACCATGAGGGAGGCCGTACTGCATGTGCTGAGGGCCAGCCTCAACGGCGGCATTCGCAACAAGGCAGCACGCGATGAACTCCGCAGGGGATTGCCGGTCGGCTTTGTCTGGGGCGAGGCCGATGGAGAGGTCCGCTTCCACCTCGACGAGGCCACTGTCACCCGCCATCCGCAACGTCTTCGCACGCTTCGCCGAGACGGGCTCGGCGCGCCGCGTCTGGCTATGGTTTCGCTCGGAAGGGCTCACATTCCCTCTGCAGATGCGTCAGGAGACGATGCTGGATGCAGCGGGCCGCCCCGGACCGCACAAAGTGGGCGGCGCCGTGAGGGAGGGCAGCGCCCTTGCGAAGCCTTGCCAGCTGCGGGCACTGCGGACGCCGCTTGCACAGCACGATCACGGGCGCAGTTCCGCACCTGGGTATCATTGCCCCGGCAAGATCCTGGTTCTATTGCCTCAACATTGGCGGCATTCAGATCGACGAAGCCATCACGCGGGCCTTCATCGTCGCCATCGAAGCCGGCAAGCTCGCTGCCACGCTCGCCGCTGCCGAGCGGCTTGAAGCCGATCGCGAGATCTCGCTCAAGCAATGGCGTCTCGGCGTGGGCGAACAAGCTACGAAGCGAGCCGCGCCCAGCGCCGCTACCGTGCCGTCGATCGAGACAACCGGTTGGTCGCTCGTGGCCTGGAGCGCGAGTGGGAGGAGAGCTCGAGCGCACTCGAAGCCGCCAAGGCCGAGCTTGCACGCCGCGAACGGGAGCGTCTATGCGTGCGGTCCCAAGAGGAGCGCGACCGTCTGCTCGCGCTCGGGCCCGATCTTGCCAGCGTCTGTCACGCGGCAACGACCTCGCCGCGTGACAGGAAAGAGCTGCTGCGAGCATTGCTCGAGGAGGTCATGATAAAGGTCGAGCGCGACAAGGCTTCAGCCCACCTCAAGCTGCGCTGCAAGGGCGGCGCACTCAACGAAATCTCGCGCTGCCGCGCTCGCGGCCGGCCACGATACGCACCGATGAGGACCCGATGGCGCTCGTCCGCCGACTGGCGGGGCATTATCCCGACGCCGTGATCGCCGGCATTCTCAATCGCCAGGGGCGCACCACAGCATACGGCCATCGCTTCGAGGCAAGCCGCGTCGGCAATCTGCGTCGCCACTGGGATATCCGTGCTTCGAGCCGAAGGCCGAAGCGAACTGCTTACCATCAGCAAGGCCGCGGACGTGCTCGGCGTCGCCCCTTTGACTTTGCACCGCTGGCTCAACGACGGCATCATTCCGGGCGAGCAGCTGACGCCCGGCGCACCATGGCGCATTCGCCTGACCGATGACCTCATCGCCCGATTCAGCGAGACTGCTGGGGACGACTTCGTGACCATGCACGAGGCAACCCGCAAGCTCGGTATCTCGCGCCAAACCGTGTTGCAGCGTGTCAAGCGCGGCGAGCTCGAAGTCGTGCGCGTCACGAACGGCAGGAAAAAGGGAATCCGGATCAAGGTGATAACCCGGCAATCCGAACTCTTCGATCAAACCTCATGAACCAAGGGCAATATGAAGCGGTGTCCAAGTATTTCGAGATATCGACGTCCACCACCCAGCGCAGCCCTTGCCCCATTAAACCCATTACGTAGAGCGTGCAGGGCCTCATGGGCCGACCGTCCTGGTCGGAAGCCGTAGGAGCACGGCAAGAAGTCCGTCTGATAGATCGGCTCTGGCAGTCTGCTGAAAAAACTTGAAATGAGAGTTTTTCTTATTCTGGCTGGTCGTTGTTGGGGCGACGCGGTGGAGTTGGAGTAATTTCTAGCCTGTTGGGAGTCCCCTGATGGGGGGTGGCTAAGTGGCAAGCAGCTTGGGTATGCGGATCAGGTTGTAGGCGATCAGCTTGAGCAGGAAGTCGGCGGCGACGCGAGCGATGCCGCGATGTTTGGTCTTGCGCATGGTGCCGTGCTGCTTGCCCCATCCGAAGATGCACTCGACGATCGCCCGGCGCGATTGCGACATGCCATATCCTGGATGCCGCGTTGTGCGTTCGTCGATGGCGCTGTGGCGGGTCTTGCCGGTTTTGGTGACGGCCTGGTGTCACATGCGGCGTCACGCCGATGTCGCGAAGGTTAGCGACGTGATCGGCGGTATCGTACGCCTTGTCCTCACCGGCGGTGATGCGGCGGCCCGCGGCTTTGCGTCTCGCCTTCAGCATGGTCTCCGAAGCCCGGCGTTCGGCGGTGCCATTGGCATGCGTCACCTTACCGGCCACGGCCAGCCCATGGCGGTTCTCCATGGTGGCGTGGCCCATGTAGCAAAGCTTGGCCTCCCGTCCGGCCGCCTTGCGATAAAGCCTGCTGTCTGGGTCGCTGGTGCTGGCATGGGTGTCGTTCTTACGCTTCTGGGCGTGGAAGTTGGCGCCGTCATCATCGTCACGGCTGTCGTCCTTGGGACGAAAGCTCTTCGGTGAAGCCCACGCTTCGATCAGCGTTCCACCCACCGAGAAGTGCTCGTCCGACAATACAGGTTTGACCTGAGAATGGTTCAGAAGCCTGGTCATGAACTTCGTGAACACATCGCCGTTCTGCAGCCGCTCCCGGCTTCTGGTGAAGGTGGTCGGGTCCCAGCCGGATCGTCCGGCGACAGTCCCACGAACCAGCGATACAAAATATTGTAGTCCAGTTGCTCCATCAATTGGCGTTCCAAGCGGATGCCGTAGAACACCTGCAGCAGCAAGGCGCTCAGCAAGAGCACCCCGGGATCGAAGGACGCCCCTCATTGGCGTAGAGCTTACCAAGGCTGCGGTTCAAATCACTCAAAACATCCCGGACAAGGTCCCGGACCTTCCGCAGCGGATGGTTCGCTGGCACACGCTTATCGGGCGCGATGTACGAAAACAGGCCGCCCTAGTCCGTAAACCTGCCGCGCATGATCGCCTCCCCCGATTCGAGATGATAAAGTGAATCATCAAGTCTCCTCCCTGGCGAGGGGCTCTTCAGCAGACTGCTAGCAGCAAGAGAGTCGCCCGCTGCGCCACCTTGTCTTCCAATGTCGGGATGCCCAGTGGCCGTTCGGTGCCATCTGCTTTCGGGATGTAGTGCCGTCGCACCGGCGGCGCGATGTATCGGCCGGATTTTATGCGCGCCAGGAGATCTTCAAGATTTGGCTCCAGGTTCGCTTCATAACCGGTCGCCGTCATGCCGTCGATGCCGGGCGCGCTATTCTTGCGCGTCAGGCGATAGGCTTCGAGCATCCATTCACGGTCAATCAGGTGATGCAACGAGGTCAGCACCCGCTCAGGATGTTTTCCTCGCCAGATCGGCTATCCATTGTCGTTTCGTGGACAGGTTTGTGCGACTCAGCGTTCCCTCCCGTGTTTCGTCGCGGCTCTCTTCCCTCGAGCGGGTCCCGGTGAGCCCAGTTCACCGCCTTTCTCAGTACCACGAAGCCGCTACGACTTCCCGAGCTGTGTATCTCCGTTATCTTATGTCTTCGTCTCCGGAACCACATGCCTTGGTGTTTCGTGTTCGCATACGAGCTCCCCATGTCCGCCAAGTCGGGACATCGGGGCTGGAGCGTTGTTGAGGCCGGTGCTCGCGCCGGCATTCCATGAGGACACCAACTGGATCTCTCAAGTTTCCTGGTGACCTATCCCGCACCTTTGCCTTGCTCGGAGACCCCGGTCGAACCGATGAGCCTGACTATAGCGGCTTTCCCGGTGCTGCCCCCCGGACCCAACAGCGCGAAGGCTTCAGCACGACCATGATTTCGAGGCTTGCCACAGCGCTTTGGTACCCGCTGTCTACGCTTCACGAGTGACGTTGCCGTCACCCATGCAAGACTCGCTTCCGGCTGGCGCGCTCCGCCTTTGCCGGAGGGCGTCGAACCCTCTGGGTCACGATGAAAGGTTTCAGATCACATTCTTCCTCCTTTCCAGGACTTATCCTGACGCAAGCTGGGTCCATGCCAGGCGGCCCTTCTTCGTGATGACTGATCTGGCGGAGAATGCGCGCCGCAAGGTGCAGGCCACAAGCCAGCGGTGAGTTCGCCTTCGGGGCTGGAAGAAGCCGGATCGACGGCTTGTTTGAGATCGAACGAGGCATCAACGGCGAAACGCTCGAACGGCGGCGGGCCGTCCGCCAGGAGCTCAGCCCGCCGCAGGTCCATCCGGGGCAGAATGCCTAAGGGCGTACCGCCGTTCTCGGATCGAAGTTGGCGACATGATGCGCGAACCCGCGCAGGTCGCTCAATCGCAACGCCCAGGATGCATTACGATCTTGCGGCAGCCTTGCCCGATTCCAAGGCCAGCTTCGTCGTGATTATCATGGCTTTGCGCTTCTCCATGAAGCGACTAGGTCGTCGAGGCGAGACGGGTCTGGTGCTCGTACTTGTATCCAAACCCCCTTGCGCATGCTCACGTACTTATCGAGTGCGTGGTGCGCAGATTGGTCATTGCCGCCTCCCGGCCAAGGCAGGCTCAGTGTTCTCAACGCATCGATGTCGACCCTCGCGCAAATCCTGCTAGTGTTATGCCTCTCGTGCCGCAGCAACTGTCCGATCTCCGGCCAAGTCGCGCCAGATCGGAGAAGCTCGGTAGCGAGACTGTGTCGGAAGATATGGGCGCCACGGTGTGCACAACCTTCGATTCCAACCCGATCGAGGCCGGCCTTGGCGGTCATGATGATCGCACATCCGGAAGCAAACCCAATGTGAGGCGCGAGTGTGCGGACGAACAAACAGTGGCACGACGACTTGGGCGACGCGCAGATATGGAACGATGGCCGCGCCAACGTCTGGCGGCATCGGGATCCGTGCACGCTGTCGGCGCTTCGCGCGAAAGAGTGTCTCGCTAGCGCGCCAGTAGATATGATCGAGCACAAGCGTCGCGACCTCGTCGGCCCGCAAGCCAAGCTCGGCCAGCAATAACAGAATGGCGTGATCGCGCCGTCTCATCACCGTCTTTCGGTGGCACCGTCGAGAGCCTTCCGCACCTGTGCGGCAGGCAGATAGGTCCGCCGAGGTGCGAGCTTCCATCGCCGCATCGATGCAACGCAATCCGCCAACGGCGCGCGTTCAGCCCCCGATGATGGAGGTAAAGAAGAAAGGTGCGCAACGCCCAGCACATTGCCTTCGCGCCTTCCTCCCGAAGCACCAACAACCATCGCTTGAGCGCTGCCCGGTCACCGGCTTGGATAGACTGCCTGCCGCCTCGATGTCGGAGGTACCGCTCAACGACCTGCTCATCGAGAAGGCGTTCACCGACTTCGGATATCGAAAACCCGATCGAGCTTGTACAACGGCTAGCAGCCGCTCTCCGGCGCAGCCGCCACCGATGCGGAACCGCAGGATGGTGTCGACCTGCGTCTCGGGCTCGTGACCGAGCTTGAACGGGGATGCGAGCCAGGCCTGTGCGGCTGGTTGTGACATGCCGGTCTTTTTGGTGCAGGCGTAGAACTTCGCACCTAGCAAATGGAAAACCTCTCGGTCTGCATCGTATCCCGAGCGCTTACGCAAGCTATCGAGGCGGCCTGCAGAACTGTGAGCGGTACTTGCCTTCACGGAAAGGCTGCCGGTGCCCCATGCCGCGGCGCGCATGCGGTAGCCGGGATCGCGAGGAAGAGGTGATCACGATGCTTCGAAGTGAGTAATCATGATCGGCTAGAGCGCGCATTGTGAAGAGCGCGCCTGCTCACCAGCAGCCGAAAACGGAGTACAAGGAGTCCTGCGTAGATCATCGCCCCAATTGATAAGCCTGTCCAAATGCCAACCGCCTCGAGGCCGGTCCTCAAACCAAGAATGTAACTGAGGGAGAAACCGATCAGGCAGTAAGCGATTCCGGCGAATATAAGCGGCACCCACGTATCCCTCAACCCGCGGAGGCTGCCGGACGCAATGCTCGCGACTGCATCAGTGATAAAGAAGCCAGCGCTGGCCAAAAGAAGCTTCGCGGCCAGTTGAATCGTCGCGGCATCGCCTGATTTGCCCAAAAACAGCTCAGCAATCGTAACACGCATTGCAATTACGGCTAGCGTTAGAATTGCAGCGATCACCACCCCGAGTAGCATTGCGACGGCCGCAGCGCGCTTAACGCCTGGGTTGTCATTGAGGCCGACCGCATAGCCCACGCGGACGGTGGCTGCCATGCTGATGCCGAAAGGCATCATGAACAAGATCGCGGACACCTGAACCGCAATCTGATGAGCGGCAAGCACGGTCGTGCTAATTAAGCCTGCCAGTAGAGCTGCGACCGATACTAGACCGTATCCCATCATGGATGCTATTGAACTCGGCGCCCCAATCACGACCAGCTGCCGCATCACACGCCAGTCGAAGCGCCAGAAATGTGTAAGAATGCGGTAGTCACGGAAAGGGCGACGCGTTGTGACGCACCACAATCCAGCTAAACACGTCGCATAGTTCACTGTGGTAGTCGCGAGGCCCGCTCCGAACAACTCCAATCGTGGTAGGCCAAGCTTTCCAAACACTAGCAGATAGACGAGCAGAGCATTTGTGGGGATGGCGCAGAGCGTTATCCATAAGATCGGCTCCGGTCGGCTAGCGGCGTTCATGAAACTGCGAATGGCCAGAAACCCGAGCGCCGGCCCGACGCCCCACGCAATCCCGACCAGATACTGCTGTGCAAGCCGAGCCGCGTCCGGTGCCTGGCCGAACGCGAGCAGTATTTGCTGTCCTCGCAGCGCAAATGCCATAATTGGGAACGACAGAATCAGCGCCGCCCATAGTCCCATGCGCAGCGCACGGCGTACTACGGCGAGATTATTGGCTCCAAACCCTTGCGCTGCCAACGGCACGACCGCTGCTAGCAGCCCCCCGCCGAAGGTGAAGCTAATGAGATAGACCCTGCTCGCCAACGCTACCGCGGCGACCGCCTCCGCGCCGATGCGGCCGATAAAGGCAAGATCAGTCGTGATCATCGCAATCTGTCCAACCTGTGTCAGTACTATGGGCAAGGCTAGCTTCCCGGTTTCCCTGAGCTCAACAGTGAAGTGACGGGCACCCGCCCTCGTCGATTCGCGCGGAGGGGCCGACACTGCCTTCGATTCGGTCATCTTTCTCATCATGCTTCCGGCGTTGCCTCTGCGGACCAGAGGCCTTTGCTTCACTTCAATGACACTTCCATATCTCGCCACAATTCTGAGACGGGTACATGCTGCGTAGGCAGCCTTGCTCTGACGCGTGTCACGCAGCTAGGATTCGATGGTTGTATCGGCCGTTGCCTTGGTCTGGTAGTCTCTCCCACGGATTGGATCACCTCCCTTTCTAACAAGCGCTCTTTTGTGCGAATCGATTTCGTCGCGCGGTTTAGGGAAACAAGACGGAAATGTGAGCGCACAGCTGAACAGCTGACGACCGGCATGGTGCAACCAACGCGAAGCGAATAGCGTCGTCGCGTGTTCGCACAAAATGAGCGAATGCGCCGTAGACCGATAGCAGCGCTGAACCGCTAGAATTCACATGAGCCGCAAACGGTGCCCCGGGGGCGAGGACTTTTTGCCCGATCATCCTGAATCCTTCCTGGCGATGTTAAACGAGACTTTCTCTTCAAGTCCCGTGCCAAAAGCGTTACTTAATATTAAAGGGATCCTTTTCTCTAGCGGATGTCGAGTTTCCCACATGCTGTCGCAGACCCAACACTATTGATCCCGATCCCGAAGTGATTGTGAAAGTGTGTGCATGCTGCACTCCGACTGACCGAAACTCTGAAGTCGGCAAAACTTGCAAATTCAGGAGAACCCATCGAAGCAAACGAGAGTTCGAAGGCTTTTGCGCACCAGGATGTTTCCCAGCGACCTCCGCCCTTGATACGAAGCATTGCGATCCGCAATGCTGCCATGGAGGTGGCCTGCGGTCGTTCACGCGAGTAGTCTCGTAGATCGAGAGCAGATAGACGCATGACCTGCCTCTGTATTTAGGGTACTTGCGCGAGCGATGTCGGCTCAGGCTCCGTGGCCTCTTCCGCATCAGCATCCCTTCCTCCGACGCACCCAATTGGGATCCCGGCTTTTAAGCAACCTCGTGGCTCCAACTCCTGGTGCGAGAGCAAGGAACGTCGCTACATGCGGCAACACGCACTTCCATCCTAACTGTCACGCCGCATTTGGACCCCAATCTCTTTGGCGATCTTCAAGCAGCTTCAGGAACACATCGATGCCTAACGGACCCAACCCAGGGATCTCAGTCAGGTCTACACCGAGCACGCCATAAAGTGCTGCCCTGATATCGAAGGTAGGTGTGTTGACCTGCTTGGTCTTGATGCGTGGCTTGGACAGTTTTCCAACCGGTTTTACGTGTCTATTGTTCAGTGCCCCGATCAGAGCTTCCAGTTTGCGGTCGCAGTCCAGCATCTTCGCTTGATAGACCTCGTAGAATTCCAGCGATTGTCCAAGGGCGAAGACATGTTCGTCCCGATTATTGCCGACCAGTGCGGCGCGGATCGTCTCCATCGCGAATGGCAGCGCGTCCGGGTGGATTGCCTCTGGCGCGACAATCAGGATGAGATCGGCGCGTCAATCAAGATGGGACAAAGGGGCCGAGTCAGGAGATAATTGACGCTGGCCGCCGGTTTGGCAGGCCTCGATTGACGCTGCGCGACAATCAAGAGGGACTGCCAGCATCAATCACCGCTTTGTCGAGCTCGCTTGGAGTGGCGTGCACGGGTGGCCGTCCTGGACCGCGCCTTCGATCGAGAGCAACTTTTCGACGGTAGCTCTCGACATTCATCTAGAGGATCGTGGCGTGGTGGACAAGGCGATCGACGGCCGCCCGCGTCATTGCCTGATCGGGGAAGATACGCCCCCACTCGCCGAATGGCTGTGATCAGGAGCGAGCGTCGCTCATAGCGGGCGGCGATCAGCTCAAACAAAACGCTGGTCTCCGCCTGATCCTTGCTCCCATATGTGATGTCGTCGAGGATCAGGAGGTCGTGTCTCGAGTTTGGCGATCGCGGCCTCCAGCGCCAGTTCGGTTGATACGCTTCTCTAAAGGCGGCGGTGCGCCGCGCATCCACCCCAGCTGTCGAGGGTCCGAAGCTCGGCCATCAAGATAGCTTTGCCGGTTAAACTCGATCCCACCGATCGACGGTGTCCCTCTTGCTCATTGCGCACGACGTTCTGGATGCGGCTCGCGTTGACGATAGATAGGCCGTGCCTCAGTCTCTCGCGAGTCACCGCGCCTTTGGTTGATGAAGCACGCAAGCCAGGACCGGAGCGATCGGCAGCGCAGCACACCTCGCCTTTAGTCTCGGCGAAGTAGGGTGACGAAAGGTTCTTATATTGCGGCCAGAGGCGCGTTAAATATACATTCCTATGCGCAGTTGCGCAGATTTCATTCCGTTCGGCAGTGCCGCCGCCTGCCTCACTAGCGTTCGCGCTTTTCACGGTGAAGGCCGCAGCAGTGCTGAGAGTTGGCCTATCGATGGACAACGGCTTGCGACCCGTCGACTGGCCTGCGACTCAGATCGTTGCATCGACAATCAGCCAAGCAGGTTTGGTTTCGACCGGCGCCCCAAGTTGCCGATTCAAGAGCTGATATCCGCTGAACCAGGACGTTGGACAATTACAACGGCACCGAATCAAACAGCAGCGACATCCTGATGACCGAGCGGAGCCGCCTCGCCTCTCACCTAGCGGTACATGGTCACAACCGCAAAACAGGATGACACCGCAGCAGGACCAAAGACACTACGGAAACAGCCCCCGTGTCTCCTTTGCACCACGTACGCGCTCCACACCGAGCGCCATGGCAGCAGTGCGGTTGAACACCCTGTCTCCCCTGCTTCTCGCCAGGACGCGTTCGAAGGCACGATCCAGGACTTGATATTCCCGCCGCATGACCTCGTCCTCTTCCCAGAACAATCGCTGAAGATCCTGCACCCATTCGAAGTAGCTCACCACCACACCTCCCGAGTTGCACAAGATGTCGGGAATGAGGAAGATCTCGCCTTGACGCTGTTCCAAAATCCGATCGGCTTCGGGAGTGGTGGGGCCATTAGCCCCCTCGGCGAGTATCCGACAACTTAGATCCGCGGCGATTTTGGCATCTATTACTCGTTCCACTGCAGCTGGAACAAGTATATCGCAAGGGATGGTCAACATCTCTACAGGGTCCAATCCGAGTTCGTTGGAATACCCTGCTAAGCTTCCTCGGGACGAGGCGTGTCTGACTAGCTGTGGAATGTCGAGCCCTGAAGATCGATAGAGTGCGCCTGTGTGATCGCTAACCGCAATCACTTTCACACCCATATTGTGCAACTCGAGTGCTGCAATCGAACCGACGTTGCCGAACCCTTGCACGACGGCCGTGGCGCCACCGAGATGTAGCTTGAGCCCGTCTGCGGCCCGACGAATCAAATGAGCGACGCCCCTTCCGGTGGCCTCGCGACGTCCTAATGTTCCTCCGGCGCTGACAGGTTTCCCAGTCACAATCTCGGTGACCGTCTGCCCCTGATACATCGAGTATGTGTCCATGAACCAGGCCATGATCTGCTCGTTTGTGCCCATGTCGGGAGCCATCACGTCAGTGTGAGGGCCGACAAAGGGGATCATTTCCTGCATGTATCGGCGCGACAGCGCTTCAAGCTCGCGCTTCGACAAGCTCGAGGGATCGACACTAATTCCGCCTTTGGCGCCGCCGTAAGGCAGTCCCACCAAGGCACATTTCCAGCTCATCCACACGGCGAGCGCCGCAATCTCACCGAGGTCGACGGACGGCGCAAACCTGGTCCCGCCTTTTGTCGGGCCGAGTGTGAGATGGTGCTGCACACGATAGCCCTCAAAAACGGCGGTCGTGCCATCATCACGATGGATCGGACAGGAAACTGTGACCGCGCGTTTGGGCATTAGCAGCCGCGCTCTAGCGTCTTCCGGTATGCACAGATGTTCCGCGATCACTTCGAATTGCTTGGCGGCCATTTCAAAAACAGGTCCACTGTAGGCGGTCACGATAGCTCCTTGCTTTTCTGTGAATCAGCAGGTGTTGGGCACCACACTGTGACTGAGTGCTTGCGCGATGGGATTCCGGATGGTGCTGTATGAAAGCCAACGGTGCGCGCCGTTGCATTTCGCGGATCACAACACTGAGGAGCGCATTGTCACTCCGAAGGATCTTCTGGATACACGGTTCGATGCTGTCGCAAACGCCAACGGGCATCGTGCGTGAAAGCTCCCGCACGCTCGCTATTTGCGTGAGGCATCCTTGCCGCGGGCAATACCAGAGGCGATACCTTGATCCCGCATGCGGCTGTACTCGTCCGTAACATGGGATAGTTGATGAGTGTCGAAATGGCTTTGAAGCGAGGTCCGGAAACCTTGAATGTCCGCAACTCGCTTCAGCGAGCGCTTAAGGAGCTTAGCCGCGAATGGGTAGGCGCCGGCGGCTTTTGAAACATCCAGGCAATGTTGCCGCGCCGTTCAACTGCAACGGTCTCGAAGTTCATGCTAGTTCACCCGTGTCGATTCGCGAAGAGATTCACTCAGGCCATGACGGAGTCGCGTTTTGCCGCCGGCGTCGGCGAGGCACGCACCATCGCGCTAGATTCAGCTTGGTTGCGTCAAGCTCTGAGATTTTCGAAGAGTTCATCGCCAGAACTCAGGAAGTGTTCAAAAGCTGACGAGATGAGATCAATATCCGCATTGGTCATCGGCGTGGAAAGGCAACCCGACGCATTGTTTGAGATATTGATGCCGTGCTCAGCAAAAATCCGCGCGAGTTCCAGCAGCACGCGAGCCTGCTTCGGCGTCGCCAGGGCTTCACGGAATTCCTTCGGAAGCACAGGCTTCGGATGGATTCTGAAGAGAGATGCCGCTCCCGATACCGAGAAGGGCACTCCCCGGCGGGCGATCGCAGTTCGCAACTGGTCACGGAGCCTGTCGCCGAGGGTCTCGAGGTGGGCGAAAGCCGCGCGATCAAGGGCCTTCATTGAAGCCAGACCGGCGCACATCGATAAAGGATTTGCGGAAAACGTTCCTCCCTGCGGAACAGCGGGTCTGCCCTTCGAGGCGTCAAAGACGCTCATCACGTCGCGCCTGCCGCCGATTGCGCCGATTGGGAGACCTCCGCCGATGATCTTGCCGAAGGTGAAGATGTCTGCGGCAAGGCCATACCGCGCAGCGGACCCTTCGTAGCCCAACCGAAAATTCAGGACCTCATCGGCGATGATCAGGATTCCATGTTTGCGAGCCACCCGTTGAATCGCACCCAGGAACTCTGATGTGGGAGTGATATAACCGGCCCGGCCAGGCATCATGTCGATAAGGATAGCGCCCAGCTTGGACGCGTTCGCCTCAATCAATTGCTCGGCCAACCTCGGTTGATTGAAGCGCAGCGGAATGACATCGCCCAACACCGAGGGCGGCGCACCACGATAGGAGGAAACGGGTGCAGGCGTTTCGGGCGGCCCCCAACTGTGGGGGGCACTCGCCAGACTGATCTCCGCCCAGTCATAGGACCCGTGATAAGCGCCTTCGATCTTTGCGATGCGGGGACGACCCGAGAATGCTCGGGCGGCCTTGATCGCGAACATCACGGCTTCCGTACCCGTGTTGACGAAGCGGAGCGCCTCCACGCCCGGCACACGGTCACATATCAACTCAGCCAAATCGATTTCGCTGAGCGTCGGGTTTGCGAAACAAGTGCCTGAGCGCAACTGGCGGGTGACGGCGGCAATCACAGGCTCGAAATTGTGTCCGTGGATTAGCGTAGTGAAGTTACCGTTCAAGTCGAGGAAACGCCGCCCGTCGACGTCGAACACATAAGCTCCTTCGCCGCGATCCACATACCGCGGGATTGGGTCACGATCGATGGTGACGCGTGTAGTACCGTCAGGGAAGACGCGCTGTGCGCGCGCGAACGCCTCCCGTGAACGGAGGCCCACTGAGTTATGGCCTTCAGAAGCCGTGCTTTGCGTCATGATTTATCCTGCGTTCAGTCGGTTGTATGTCTGGTACCGCTGGGGTGGCTTGGTGTACAGCGGGTGGCTGATCCGCGCATAACTGGGTCTGTATGAAAGTACCGAGGTCTGCAGATCGACGATGGCATCCAACAAGCGCATGTTGTCAATCGACGAATATTCCTTTGGCCGGTTTGTCTCAGCCAGACGATGCTGGCGTAGGGTCGATGGTGTCAGAGTTCATGCAAGCGCTCCTTGCTCAACCGGTCATGCCCGAGTTGTTGTTGAGTGAACCCGCGGTCAGGAAGTGTCATTCCCGATTGTAGCGGCCATTCGATCTGGAAAGATGCAACCAACCGGGCTGGACGCCTTAAATCTGCGAGCAAAGCGCTTTTCGTCGACATTTCAGCTAATAGGATCGCTCGCCGGACGATGCCCTTCCCAGTGACTGTAGGTGCCGAGGCAAACCTGCAAATCGGCTGCTCAATGAGTGCGGAGCATTGGGAGAGGGCTGGCTTCCCTGTCATGATTATCGCTCCGTCTCGATAGACTGGCGGAGACGTTTGCATCGGCGGATCCAGGTGGTAGCGGTGCGGTCCAAAGCAAATCCTTTGGAGGCATCGGCCCTCATCCGGTGTAGTCGGGCTGAATTTCCGTCGGAAAAACAGCACACAAGTCATATCCCGCTTCTCCACCTCTGAGGCACGCCGGCCTGAGCTTGGCTCGCATTTCATGCTCAGGCCGCAACGGGCGCAAAATAAAAGGCCTCCGGCGGGCATGCCGGAGGCCTTCTTGGAGGTTAACCTAAATCGGTAGAGCCACTTCTCCTTTGCTGGTGTGTGACAGAAGATTTAAAAGTTGCGCTGCGCGCGGAACATCACCTGGAGGCTGCTCTGGTCCTTCAGCTCGTAGGTAGCCGCAGGCTTGGCGATGCCAGCCTGGACCGGCAAGGTGACCGTGCTTCCGCTCGCATACTTCTGGTCAAGCATCGTGTAAGCGAGCTCGCTCGAGAAGGTCAGGTTCTTGACCGGACTCCAGCGCGTCGCCACGCCAACAACCGAGTAGTTGAAGTTTGGATTGCAACCAGCAAGGCCGCTCGACAACGCAAGCGTCGCAACGAACGCGCCGCAGATATAGCCCTTGGCTGTGTCGTTGTAGCGCACGGCACCCCAGCCACCGAAAATGGCACTGTTCCAGTATGGGTTCCAGTTGTGAGTGTACGCGCCATTGAAACCGTACGTAGTCGTCAATTGCTGACCCGCGCCGGCGACGAACACGGAGTCAGAAACACCGCCGAGACCGACGCTCTGGTAAGCCCCTCCCAATCCCGTGCCGCCGTAGATGGCATAAGTGAACGGGGTATATGACTGGAAGTTGTAAATGCTGGCACCGTTGGTGTAGACACCCTGGACGTTGATGGTGTCACCGGCACCGGTCGGGATATTCTTGATGGACAACGCAAGCTGACCGGCCCAACCCCACTTGTCGCCCGGATGCCCTGTCGTTTCATCGACACCATAATACCCAGCATGATTGTCGTGTGCGGCGACCGATGCCTGGAAAAGGCCCCAAGCCTGGTCGACCCGCAGCATGGCTACGAGATCGGGGGCGCGCGAGCCGCCGATATCGCCTGCACCATACGTGCCGGTGGCAAGACCCGCAGCCGTCGCACCACTGACGTTCCAGATGTTAGTCGTACGGCTGACCTGATCTTCGGCCGAGAATGAAGCCGTGATGCCCTGGCCGAAGTCAGCGGTATACGCGAATTGGTTGACGGCCTCCCACCCGCCGCCGCCGGGCATGCCGTCGAAAGAGTTACCGGGATAGTTCGTCCACGGCGACGAGAACTGCGACTGCGCTCTGCCGAAGGTGAAACCGGCAAACTGCATGAAGGCGTAGTACACAGAAAGTGAACCACCAGAAACCATCCCGCTGCCACTGCCGGCTGGATTGCTTCCATTGTAGGCAGTAGCGCCGTTGATCGCGGTGGTCCCGGCACCGCCATATCCGCCCGCGGTCCAGGTGAAGGCCAACTCCGCGTATGTGCGAAGGACGCCATACTCAGTCGCCGTACGGGTATCCGTACTGAAGTCAAAACGAGATTGCGCCGTGTAATAGTTGCTGAGGCGGTTGTGTGCGCCACCGAGGCCGCTGGCCGCCGCACCCCAGACGCTGTTCGTTCCCAGCTGGGTCGAAGCACGCACGTAACCGCCGAGCTTGATGCACGTGTCCGTGCCGGGAATGTAGTAGAAGCCAGCGCCATACAGCGAGCAGATTTTCACGTACTCGATTGCCTTGGCCTTGACGGGAAGATCCGCCGCCTGAGCCCCGGCGCCAGCGAACATTGCGGCCGAACCGAGAATAAAGCTCTTCATCAATTTCATTGTTGAACCTCCAAGTTGGAAACGTCGTTTCCGTCCTTCAAAGATCCGCTGCGGCTAGCCTCACCTACTGGGCGGGTGCTTGACGGACGACGTCGAGGCGCCCCCTCTCCGTCAGTCCAAGATCTAATTCGTGACATCAATTGCTGCAATTAATTAATCAAGTGAAGCACGCTTTCGCGGCCCACTGTGGCATTTCAGCGACAGCCGCCCCTTCTGAGACGCAATATCAGGGGCTTATCGCAAAAAAAGAACCCCCGGGGGGCATCCCAGAGGCTCTCCTTGGAGGTTTCAGGTGATCGCCGAAGAATCCCTCAAGCGATCTGAGTAAAGTGTTACGAGCAATAATTGTCAAAATCAATTGATTTTTTACATGCCATCCATGCTCGACGGAGCCTTTCCGGGGCGGCTGAACCCAGATACCAAAAGGGAATGTCGCAGCGGCTTATGCCTCGCTGGGGTTTGGCGGAACAAACAACATGGCTGAAAAACCAACAATCGACAGGGGCATCAGGGATTTCATCTGGAATGTTGTCGAGATCCATTCCCAAATCGAGGAAATACATAAGAGCTGGGCAGAGCTACTGGGCTTGACCGAGCCACAGTGGCTGATCCTCATGGCTATCGACGAACTCGACCAAGGTCGCGGTGTCTCAGGGATAGCAGTTGCAAGCAAACTCCGGATTCATCCCGCGTTCGTTACCAACCAAACGAAAAAGCTAGAGGCGCTGGAGTTTCTGACGCGCGAGCCGTCGCCAGATGATGCAAGGTTCGTTCAAATGTCCCTGACTGAGAAGGCTCGAGCAGAAATCTCAAAGCTGTCGAGCAAGAGGGAAGCTCTGAACTCCGCGCTATTGGAGGGGCTCGACCAGGCGTCACTAGACTACCTCAACAAGCGGCTGACCTCGATCGCGAACAATAGCCGATTGGCATCCCAAAAGCTGAGTCTTGGCCTGTTGTAGGCCTGAACGGGTGAGGGCCGCATCAGCCTGGCCGTTTCCATCATTCGCGCCCCCGACCAAGATGGACGGATTCACTGCAGCTAACGCTGGAGGCGGGCTCGAGCACGCACTTGAGTTCATTTTGGTAGGACCCATCGTTTGGGCTTCTGTAGGCGGCATCGCCGCCCTCCACGGCACTGAGCACGAATCCAAGCCCCTCGCCTGCAACTTACGATCTAATGAGAGCTCCTGCGAAAAGATCGGGAGAGAACCGCAGCGCCGCTAAATTAGACTAGCTCTGGAGTTGGTACGAGCTTCTGCTCAAGCCATCTGAAGATGCAGTCATCTGAGCTAACGAAGTTGTCAACCTCTTCGCCCAGGCCTCCTCGAATGAGCTGCGGCATGACCAAGTCCACGTCGATGCGCGCCGCCATAAAAACAGTCTGTAATTTGATAGCCTCGCACACGCTGACGACGCCGCGCCCGCCGGCTACCACGAGTATTGGACAGTTCGGCAGTCGAGTCAGCCGTGAGCGATGTGCCGACATCATCTCCCCATCTGTGCTGTCATCGGTCGATGTCATCCAATCGATGGATCTTAAGGAGCGCGTCCTATCCCAAATGCCACCATCACAAACCGCCGCAGCAATGCGGCCATCGTAGGCGGCAAAATCAGTAGCTAAAGAGGCCGATAACCCGTCTCCATAAATGCCGATCCGAGTACTATCGACATCAGGTCGAGCCAACAAATGATCCAAACAATGGGACAATACGATTTCGGATCCACCGCGTGCGTGATTTGCGATGTTCTCGTGAGAGACAACCAGGAGGGACATCCCCCGACCAATCGCCACAGGCAAGAGCCTGCCGAGCAGCGTCGCTCCCTTCTCTTCTTCGTTGCTGACGCAAATGACCGCCGGCGCGCGCGAATTCGGATTTCCTGCAGGCAGATAGTAGGCGCGAAACTCCCCCAGATCGCCACACGAGATCCGTGCGCTCTCCACCTCATGGCTGAAGGATAGTCCGCTCCTCTGAAGGCCAGCTTCGACTTTGGCTGAAACATGCGCCCTTCGCGGATCATCGTCCGCGACTAGCCTCCTGGCGACCTCGAAGGCAGTGAGCGCGCAGAGCCAAGCCTCCGTGGCCTCATCGTATTCCTTTTTGTTTATGTTGAGGTCAGCAATGCGGCAATAAGCATCGCCGGTCCCGGCCCAGGTTGCGCCCCAGTTCTGCCGAGCCAATTGGGCGCGATCATTCTCTGGCAATAAACCGTCCAGGAAGGCCGAAGCGTTCTGTCGCGCGGACGCAAGATCGCCCCTCACATGAGCCCAAGCACCAAACTCCATCGATTCGCCCCCAGGTGAAGATCCTTACCCTACGCACAGCACGCGGGCGTCATTCAGCTGCTCCTATGGAGATCCACTTTTTATGAGAGAATTGCGTCTCAGAGTTGTGTTGTCTTCATCTCCTTGTAAACAAATGTTACCAAGAGCTGAGCGTCGAAATCTGCTAATGGAGCGCGGTATGAGTTCGAAATTCTGTGCCCGAAGCCGGCTGTACGAGCTTTTTATGCACCTGAAGGCGCGCCGCTCGAGTCAGATGGCGATGAAGGCACATGCTAGTAGCGCGATGTAGTTAACGCGCCACAGGATTGGCCGTTAAGCGGCGCTCTCCAAAGCGGCGTTGGTTACTTTCGGTCTTGACCGCCACCAAGTAACGTACAAAACGATCAGCCAAGCTACAGGTTTATCTCGAGAGCGTCCGCAATACTCAGGCATTTCGAGATGCTTGCAAGGCAGCACGTGCTGCTGGCAAACCCGTCCGGGAGAGCACACAGAGCTGGCGTGATCTCCTGATCGACGTGAAGCAACGCGGGTTGCAAATCGCCCCGGAAATTGCCGTTGGTGACGGCGCGCTCGGCTTCTGGAAGGCGCTTGACGAGGTCTTTCCCGGCACCCGGCATCAGCGCTGCTGGATGCACGGGATCGGCGGCGAAATTTGCCATCAGGTCCGGGGTCTCTAGCCCGACCTCGTTTCCTGTTGTGACCATATAGCCGACGCCGACACCGCGATCCTCCAGTGCCTGACGCATCATCATAACGTCCGGATTGGCCGGCGATTGCTACCGCACGCTTTTCCATGGTGACGATCCGGTCATCGACGGTAACTTCACGGGAGCACTGGGCATTCCCACTCTCGACGGCCTGGGCGTGCGTGGCGCCAAGGCCCACACTTTGAGCACGTCCCTGAACCGCGTGCTTACCACCAGTACTGCGCACCACAAATCGCTTGGCAAAATCAACCCATATCGTGCCCTGGCGGGCAGCTTTCCTTGCGGACTTCAACGAGGCGCGACCGGATCGCGCAACCATCCAATCATATTGTCCTTCCCTGAGTGCATGAAAGCATCGCCTTGAAGCAATCAGCTGCATAATTTCGGCCCTGTAAGAACTTACATTAGAAGAATTCGGCTTCGTAGGCCGAATAGAATCGTAAAGCTCCTGACGGCCGGAAAAGGAACAGCGATGAATGTTGTCGAGACCCTGAGCGCCAATTCGGCCCTCGATGAGGCGCTTCGCGGTGCCATCGGCGACTATGTGGCGCGCAATCCCAAGAGCGCGAAGCAGCATGCGTCCGCGTGCGAGGCCATGCCCGGCGGTAACACCCGCACTGTGTTGTTCCATGAGCCGTTCCCGTTGACGATCCATTGCGGGAAGGGCTGCGAAGTGTCCGACGTCGACGGCCATCGCTATTTCGATTTTATGGGCGAGTACACGGCGGGCC
>NZ_JBVVOZ010000050.1:0-28564 GCF_055807395.1 Bradyrhizobium sp. Kon10
CTCGGCAAACCCGATGACGCTAATGCGCCGCTTCCAGATTCCAAATCAATGACTTGGGAATTCTTCACGGAGGACGATGTCAACCATTTGGCACAGAACAGAAATGAGCGACAGTACCCATATTCGCCTGCACGGAGGGTGACGTAATGCCAGCTGCTAGTCGGTGGTCCCAGCCTGATCGGAGAGGTCTTCCACCATACTCACGAATATGTGTGAGTCCTCTCCGGGGGCGCCAATCTGCAAACGCCTCCACGAGATCACCCGGCGGCCATGAACTGGATTGCAGCTAGTACACACAATAGGCTCAAGCTGCTGGCTTTGCGCAAGTAGCTGCTGGTCGCGCTTTTCTATCAGCTCGGCCGTTTCCGAAGAAAACAATTCGCGCGCGGTCTTGCCGACAATGTCGGTGCGCGACAGCCCCATCTGCCGTTCGGCCGCCCTGTTGATGAACAGATAGCGCAGACTGCGCGCGTCCTTGGCGATGATACCTTCACGCACGTTCTCGACAATCGTGGCGAGCAGGCGTTCGGTACGCTCGAGAATACGCTCGTGCTGCCGCTGTTCCGTGACGTCCTCCTGGACGGAGAACCAGCCGCCGGCATCAATAGGCCGTTCATAAATTTTGACGATCCGGCCGTCGTCGAGCGTTACCTCGTAAGCTGCCGGCTCCCTCTTTCCGATCCGAACGAGAATGGCCGAAACGTACTTTTTGATGTCGCCGCTGAACAGCCCGTGCTGCAGGATCTCGCCGAGCGACGCCCCTGAGTCGATGGTCTCGGGCAGATTATACATGCGCCGGTAGTTGCTGTTCATTGCAATCACACGTGCCTTGCCATCGACCATGATCAGGCCTTGCGGCATGCTGTTGATGACGGCGGAGAGCTGCCACTTTTTAACTTGGTACTCGTCGTTGAAAGCGTCGCGCTCGGCCATTGCGGCGTCGCGCTGCTTGGTGAGGTCCAATTCAAGTTGTTCGAGCTCAAAAACTTGAGCGACAGCAGCGCGGAACTTCTGCACGGCGCGCGCCAGGTGCCCGATTTCGTCGTGGTCTCGCAGATGTGGCACCTCGCTTCCGATGTCCCCGGTTCCGATACGATCGGTCGCCTGGGCAATGTCTGAAAGCCGCGCCAGCACTGAATCCCGGATCACAAGAACATTGAGCGCCGCAAGCACCAGCGCCGCCAAACCCAGCATGAACAGGTACCCTGCCGCACAGCGATTCTTTTGCGCGAGCCCATCTGCTTCGCGAGTGCGTTCGTTGTAGCCGCGCTGCAACGCTTCCAGATCCGCATTCAGCCTGCTCCGAACCGTGCTGCTGGGTTCGGTGTCCCCGAACTCGCGGGCAGCTGCGGGGCTAATCTCCACCGCCCGGCGCACCAACTCCTGGCGGAAATCGATGAATTCGGCAATCCGCCGTTTGAGCGATACGAACTCTTCGAAGTCTTCCGAACGTACCGTAGCCTCCCAGCCGTTCATCACCTCCGCAACCTCGTGGTTGCGCTTGAGGATTCCGTCCGCGAACTCTTTCACCTTGGCTCGCTCGGTAGACATGTAGATGCCGCGCGAGTCCATCACGATCGCATAAATGGATGCGTTGACCAGTCCGGAATTGATCGCCGCTTCAGCGGAGGACGTTTGCGTATCACGGTAGGAATTCTGCAGTCGCACGGTCTGGACAGACATGACCAGGAGAAAGATCGTAACAATTCCCAAAAACCCGGCGATCGCATAAACTTTCTCGCCTACTGTCAGCTCGTCGACCCCGCGCGCAAAGCGGATGTATTTTTTCAGAAGCCGCACGACGGGCCCGGCTTCAAGGCCTGCTATCGCAGCATTCAGTACACATCCCAGCCTAAACCTGCGCAACATAAACTATCCGATTGTCCAACCTTGAGGTTGTGCGCGTTTACGGGGGCAATGTGCGTCGAGGATCGGCCGGCGTCGGAGAGCACCTTATTCTTGCGGCGAGCGCTTGGGCGGCTCCGGGCTTTCCTATACATCCGGACGAGTTCGATCAGATTTTAGATTCCGAACTTAGTGAAAACCTGCATGCCATGTTCTCCGGCGCCATAGCCCCAGATTGCGCCAGGTTCAATCTCCATTTCATTGGCGGCTTCTGGCAGCCAGTCTTCATCTTGCTCGAGGTCCTCAGCAACATGCTTGATGCCGCCAACGTGGCGAACCGCTGACGTACATGATTACACAGCTCAAGCGGCGATGGCTGATGCTAGCCTCCAATGCAGGGGAGCAGCCCGTCCAGCCGATGAACTGAATGAGCAGGGGCCACGCGAGCGACGGTTCACTTCATGTGAAAACGAAGACAAGCAGGCTCGAGCAGAGTAGCGCAACTCCTAATGCGGTCAGCCCTAGGAAACTGCTGGAGACTAGATCATGACTGCCCATGAACGACCTCTGCGGCGAGAAATAGAGATCGGCAGTCGCCGCTTCGTTCGCTTTCCAGCCAATCTCTAGATTATTATCCAAATGAGTCGCACAATTCCTGCTGGTCCCGCGATGCGGCGCAGTTTTCCGGTAAAATTGATGGACAGTTCGCCGCGCTCCAGCGGGCAAGCTCGCTTAATGCTATGGCGCCTGCAAACGGATCGCGCTCCCTCTGACGCTGATGAGCATGCGCGGGAAATCAGAGCTGTGCACTTAAACGCGCCTATGTGAGCCGCTCGACACCGCTCAGCCTTGGCCAGCCCCTCGGGGTCGTGGATTTACCGCTCCTACTCGGTCGCCGGTCGGCGATCTCAAGGCCGTACGGCACAGCAAAGGTTGTTTTTCAGACGCAACCGCGTCGGAAGTAGTGCGCGTTTGCGCGCCCTGCGTTCGCTGTATTGGACCTTCCTCGAGCAAATGGGCTGGAAGCGGCGCGAGCGCGGCGTCTTTTGCGCGATTGGCTATCTCCGGATCAGCGTGCGCAGTTTGATGCCGAGAGTTATTTCGAAGTCACGGGCTCCACACCGGCCGGCGATATCGAATTCATCAGGGCACTATGAGCAATGATTTGGAGCTTGATGAAGAACGACAGCCTAAGATCGGGTGGTGTTTCGTTCCCGAACGGGCCCTGGCAGCTGGCGACGTGATGCTCGCCCAGAAGATCGCGCTCGAAACCGACGAAGCCGCAGTGCTCGCGCTTGCCCAGCGGTTTTCTCCGAGGCTGCCCTCCCTGTGCCGAGTAGTGCGGCGCGCTTACTAGGCCGCTCACGGGCGGGGCCGCAGCTTGTGACGGCGGCGGCCCCTTGCCGCGAAGGAGGCGGTTACGCGAGACACAGCCACCTGCGCGACGATGAGTAACATCAACGCAGTGCTCGCCTTACGCAACGGGATCTACTTGTTAGCCTTAATCGGTGCCGCCTGGCCGCGCTTTGTGATGATCTTCTCGACATCTGCCATCGTTTCGGTGAATGCGTCCCACAGCCGTATCGCCTGAGCTGCGCTCTCTGCTTCGGTGAAATATGCAGTTTTGATCAGCAACCGGTTCAACAGATACGTGACGCGGGCGTTGTCAGAGTGCCGGGTTCGCAGAGCGATAATCTGTCGACGCATCTCGACGAGGTCCAGCGTTTCGTGTTTTGACGGCCTCTTCAAAATCACACTCGCGCGCGCGGCCGGGCAAACGAAGCCGCCACGCCGAATATGATGCGCGACCCGGCTTCGCCTGGGCGGACCCGGACGGGGGCAATGTCCGGTGCACAAAGCTAACCCTCCGATGCGCCGCTCCAGTCAATTTTTCAAGTTAAGCTTGATCTCCTCGCGGGAAGTTAATTCGGGAACCGAGAAGCCCCCACCGGAATGTACTTGCCGGTGAATGCCAAGAAGGAACGTCAGGGCCTGCGTCGGAATTCCTGACTGAGCAACAGCTGCGAAACTTCGAGATGCATCGTGAGCTGTGACTGTGCGAGCCTCGCCAAATGCGTCGGGTTCTTGACCGCTACGGTTTCCGTTCACGACCCGCGAGATACCGCCGATCGCGATCCTCTTGGAGACAGCGTCGAGGCCGTGCCGCAGGCGACGACGGCCGACCGTCCTACTGTTGAGGATTGCCGATGTCGAACGCGCCTAGACGGTAATCTTCGCCCGACGATTGGTCAGTCGTCGGCCGGGCGATCAAGGTGAATGTCGCGTCGGGGTAGCGCGTCCACACCTCAATGTCCTCTGAAGTAACGGTTAGATATCCGAAACTCCGTCGGTCTCCTTGGCAGCACCGGCTCGTACCGTTATTTCACGCGTGAAGAGCGGCGCCGCGCTGTCGAAACGGTAGTTGACCAAGCTGCGGGGCGCGCACCAATCCTGCTCGGTGTTGGAGCTTTGCGCACGGACGACGCCGTGACACTCGCTCGGGATGCTGCGGCCGCCGGCGCGGCCGCGGGACTTTTGGCCCCCGTCTCCTACACTCCGCTGACTGACGAGGAGGTTTTCGAGCATTTCGTCACGGTAGCTCGGGAGAGCGGGCTTTCGATTTGCATCTACGATAATCCCGGCACGACGCACATCTGCTTTACGCCGAATTTGATAGCTCGGTTAAGCCGGGTGGAGGGAATCATCGCGCTGAAGAGTCCCGCACCGGAAGCTTCCGCCGCCGCCGGTCATCTGAAGGTTCTGCAGGAGGTCGTCCCGAGTGGATTTTCGCTGGGCTACAGCGGAGATTGGAATTGCCTGGATGCGCTGCTGGCGGGCGGGGAGACCTGGTACAGCGTTTTGGGAGGAATTTTTCCGAACACCTGTCTGGCGCTCGTTCGCTCGGTGCAAAGCGCTGACACCGCAGAGGCGCGACGGTTGAACGACAGCCTGCAGCCCATCTGGCATCTCTTTAAGGCGTTCTCAAGCCTGCGCGTGATTTACGCGATTGCAAAGCTCAAGGGGCTCTGCGCGGCAGAACCTCCGGGTCCGATCCTGCCGTTGTCGGCCGACGCCGAAAAGAGGATTTTCGAGGCGCTGGCAAGCCTGGAGCTCGTCTAAGGGCGTGTTGAAAAGCAAGTTGCCTGAGCCGCGCGAAGCGAACTGTCGCGGCTGCGTTCAAGCGTCATCCAGCGACATCGCGCTTCCCTTTTCCAACGTTCAACCTCGCGGCTGGACGGCAAGGATAACAGGACGGCACTTAGATGCTGGGCAAATCCAGCGATTGAAGGATGATCATGGGCGCCCGCTCCAGTCGAGCGATCGGCGCCGAAGCGATTTTTGTTGGCTTTGATATGCAACTCGATTTGCTGACGCAACATGCTGATGCCAATACCCGGTCCCATGTGTCCAACTTCGATAAGGCCTATTCTCTGTCCCGCTGTCTTAGGAGCGACGTTGTGTGATCATTCCTCGCCAATCATGATTTATGCGTTCCGGAAAAAGCCATGGTCTTGCAGAATTGGCAACAGCTCATGATGGTTGTTGATTGTGTAGTCGGGATGCGCCGCTCGCAAGCGCAACTCAGAAACAAATCCTCCGGTAATAGATATACTTATGAGTCCGAGATTCCGTGCAATATCCGTTTCGACCGGCATATCGCCGATAATCAAGGTTGACGCCGCCTTCAAGTTGTTCTTCTGCATGTATAGACGAAGCCGCTCTCCTTTGCACCGGTCCTGCCTCTCTACAACAACGCTCCGCAGGCGGTCGCGGCTGCAATCTAGGACTGGAGCGGCCTCTACGTAGGTATGAACGGAGGCTTGGGCTCAAGCTCGAATTGCTGGGATTTCAATGGCCGCACGCCTGAGGGCTGCCATGATGCGCCCGGCATGACCATAGGTGGACAGATCGGCTATCGATGGCAGATCGGCCACATCGTGGTGGGCGTCGAAGGCCAGGGGAACTGGGCTGATCTGAGCGGATCCAATCTCAGCATCCCATTTGCGGATTTTAATCAGAGCAAAATTGATGCGTTTGGTACGGTCACGGGGCAGATCGGTTATTCGTTCGACAACGTACTGTATTACGTCAAAGGTGGCGCCGCAGTGACGAGCAACACCTATCAGGTCAACTCCGTAGTCGCGGGCGTGCAGTTCGCGAGCTCCAATAGCAGCCCTTGGGGCGCTACTGTGGGCGCCGGGATCGAATTCGGGTTCGCGCCGAACTGGTCGGTGAGCGTCGAATACGACCACTTGTTCATGCGGGATGCCGACGTCAACTTTGTCACGGCTACTGGTCCAGTGGGCGGCGATCGCATCCGCCAAAATTTAGATCTTATGACTGCACGTCTGAACTATAAGTTCGGTGGTCCGATTTTGCTCAAATATTGATCGGTACTTGCGTTGGTGGATCGAACGCCCCCGGCCCACCGGCCGGGGGCGCTGACCTAGGGAGCCGAAAATCGCTCAGCGCGATCGTCTCAAGATCGATGCGGTATCCACATCTACTTCTGCAACCCGCAAAGCGCTTAGCAGCGCGGCACTAACGACAATACCAAGGGTAGCTGCGGGAGCTATCGCCCAAAGTTGGTGACGGCGGGAATCGGAAAGGCGGCATATCGTGGGGGTGCTTGACGCCTCCACTTCTCCACCGAAGGAGCGATATGCCGTGTCCAACGATAACGTCATCGATCTGATTCAGCCAGGAATCTTCGACGATCAACTCACAGAAGTCTTGCGCAATGGGGCGCGTGCCCTGCTTGCCCAGGCGGTCGAGGCCGAGGTTACAGACTTTCTTGGCCAACATGCCGTTTTGAAGACCCGGGACGGCCACCAGCGCGTCGTCCGCCACGGTCACCTGCCGGAGCGCGAGGTGATGACCGGCATCGGTCCGGTCGCCGTCCGCCAGCCGCGTGTACGCGATCGCGAGGCCGCCGCTGCCGATCCTGGCCGCATCCGGTTCTCGCCGTCGATCCTGCCGCCCTACATGCGCCGCTCGAAGTCGATCGAGATGCTGCTGCCGGTGCTTTATCTGAAGGGGATTTCGACCGGCGACTTCTCCGAGGCGCTGGCGGCGCTGCTTGGCAAGCATGCTGCCGGGTTGTCGGCATCCGCCATCGGTCGCCTGAAGGATGGCTGGCTCGACGAACACATCGCGTGGCAGAGGCGCGATCTGTCGGCAAAGCGCTACGTCTACATCTGGGCCGATGGCATCCATCTCCAAGCACGCCTCGAAGACGAAAAGCAGTGCATCCTGGTGCTTATCGGCGCGACGCCGGAAGGCCGCAAGGAACTGGTCGGCTTTACCGATGGCGTCCGCGAGAGCGCGCAGGACTGGCGCGATCTGCTGCTCGATCTGAAGCGGCGCGGGCTCGACGTGGCTCCGCGGCTCGTCATTGCCGATGGCGCACTCGGGTTCTGGAAGGCGGCCGGCGAGGTCTGGCCGAAAACGCGCGAGCAGCGCTGCTGGGTGCACAAGACCGCCAATGTGCTCGCCAAGTTGCCGAAGAGCCAGCAGCCGAAGGCCAAACGCACATTGCAGGAGATCTGGATGGCTGAAACGAAGGTCGCCGCCGAGCTGGCGTTCGACGCCTTTATCGAGAGCTACGCGCTGAAGTACGAGAAGGCCGCCGATTGCCTGAGCAAGGATCGAGACACGCTACTTGCGTACTACGACTTCCCGGCCGAGCACTGGAAACACTTGCGGACCACCAACCCCATCGAAAGCACCTTCGCCACCGTGCGCCACCGCACCATCCGATCGAAGGGCTGCCTGTCCAACAAGACGGCGCTCGCGATGGCCTTCAAACTGCTTGAGGCCGCGCACAAAAGCTGGCGTCGTCTGGATGGCCACAACCAGTTGCCAAAACTCGTTCTCGGTGTGACATTCAACGATGGGATCGAGGTCATCGCCACACCGACCGACCGTCAGCCCATAACCGCCGCCGCCTGACCGGCTCCGGCCGTCACCAAAATTTGGCGATAGCTAATTTGCGAAGCCTCGGGCGTCCTGTTCATTGCCGATGAGGTGATGACGGGCTGGGGCCGCACCGGTACTCTATTTACCTGCGAGCAGGCAAATGTGACGCCTGATATCGCCTGCTATTCAAAAGGACTGACGGGCGGAGCTTTGCCATTGGCCGTGACGTTATGCCGGGCCGATATATTCAATGCGCATTACTCAACAGATCGTACGCGCACATTGTTTCATTCGAGTTCATATACGGCCAATCCGATCGCTTGCGCAGCCGCAAAGGCTAATCTGGAGCTCTGGCGGGACGAGGAGCCTAGCGCGCGCGTAAGGTCGGTCGCGAACATGCAGGAGCGCGCGATCGCGCCCTTCCGCACTGACTGTCGGTTTGAAAATGTCCGTCAGACGGGGACTATCACAGCGCTCGACCTGAAATCGGCTGATAGCGGTTATCTCGCGAGCGTTGGTCCGAAGCTTCAGCGCCTGTTCAGAGACCGGAATCTGCTGCTGCGGCCGCTAGGAAATACGATTTATGTGATACCCCCTTATTGTGCGACAGCGGCAGATCTTGACGAAATCTACGCCGGCACCAGTGAAGCTGCCGATTTTCTGGCTTGATGACGTGCGCTTAAATTCAGCCGCAACAGAGAGTTCTGCCACAGAGGTTTGTGCTGGCGATCGGAAAGGTTTGCGGCTTTACATACGCCATAGAGGTCAATCGATCTAAATCCATCGAAGATGCGGTGAAGAGAGCAGGATTTATTCGTCGCAAACCCGTTAATTGCAACAATCGGGAGTCGCCGGGGAGTAAAGTTGGCGAGACCAGTGGAGCATGCCGACGGCGCATCGAGCCACGCGGGAGAAGCGGTGATGCGAGCCCAATCGGGCGGACCATGCTGCACCCCTGTCACAGCCGCTTCGAAGCAAATCGGGGCGCGATGTAAGCAGTTTGAAGTGTCGAAGGCATAACGTCTACAGGAGGCGAGAATGCGCAATGGCTCCGATAATTCCCGCCACGGTTCAGCCCGGTGCTGCGCGATTTGCGGAGGAAAGTTTGGCTTGGTCCGCTACTACAATTGGCGAACGGCTCTTTGCTCCAGAAAATGCGTCAATCGCCTCAAGGCGCGGCAGGTAGCCAATCTCAAATGGTTACGCTCGCAGCGACTTGCTTGATTGTGGCGCTTCGCTCAGGTGCGGGATCACGCATGGAAATTGATAGCGCGGATTTCGAGCGCAGGTTGCGCAAAACTGTTCGCGCGGGCGTCTGGTCGCGGTGGCGGGCGAAGCCCTGGCCTTTGAGGACATCGTCCAGAACAATGTGATGCCGACCGCTCGCGTGCAGCGCGCGCGGGCGGCACGTGATCACAGCTACAATCGAGCAGGTCTCAACTCGTCCTCATGGTTGAGAGCAGCACAGAAGCAACAGGTAAGAGATGTCGGCGACAATCATCGATTTTAGCACTTTCAAGGTCCACAGGCGCGTCTCGTGTAGAACAGCAGGCCACGCGCCGCCCTCGACAGCGCTCGAAGGCGCGGTCGCGCCACTCTTCTTTTTTCCGCTTTTCTTGGCTTGGATGCCGTTTTGCCTAATGGCATTGCCTGCGGCGGACCAAGAGACCACCGGCACATCCCTGTGAAGTTGGCGACGGACCATCCACCCGGTTGACAACGCGTCATGCTTCGCGGCTGGTCGAGAAGGCCGTCATCATTCGCGAAATTGGTGCGGCTCAAGGGACTCCCGAACAAGCCTGGGATGCGTTGGGTCGTGGTCGTCGCAACCAGCTTGATGCGCCTCCTTGCGAAGGCTTATTCCGAAATACGGGTGATCGAAGGACATGGATTTGAAGAATGGGTCACATTTCGTCTCCAACCGCGGAAAGGGTCACCATTCCAGTCTTACGACGCTGGAAGCGGGAGGGGCGTCGTGTAGCGATGACCACTGCTTACGACGCCGTTTCGGCGCGCATCGCCGATCCCCTCGTTGATATCCTTCTAGTGGGGGATAGCGTTGGCAACGTCTGTCTCGGGTTCGACAACACCCTCCCAGTCAGCGTGGCAAGGATGAACCACCATCTGGAGGCAGTGGCCCGCACGAGGCCTCGTGCCTTGCTTGTGGCGGTGCCATTCCTCAGCTTTCACCTCAGCCCGGAGGAGACGATCCGAAACGCTGACGGATTCCTGCAGCGTGGCGCAGACGCTGTGAAGCTGGAAGGGGGAGCCAAGCGCGTCGAAATGATCCGTGCTTTGGCCGATTGCGAAATTCCCGTGATGGGTCATCTCGGCCTCACCCCGCAGAGCGTGAATGTGATGGGCGGATTTAAGGTGCAGGGGAGAACGGCCGATGAAGCCCTGCGCTTGCTGGATGACGCCCATAGTTTGCAGGAAGCCTGATGCTTCGCCCTAGTCCTTGAAGGTATCCCAGCCGATCTCGCAGCGCGTGCGACCGAAACCCTGATGATTCCAACGATCGGAATCGGCGCGGGCCCCTCCTGTTCCGGCCAGGTGCTCGTATTCCATGACCTCCTGGGTCTGACCGCAGGTCACCGCCCCAAATTCGTTCGCACTTATGCGGATGGCTTTGGGCTTTTGCAAGACGCGTTGTCGCGCTGGGTCGCCGATGTGCGAGAGGGTTCGTATCCGAGCCCAGACGAATCTTACCGGCTTGCTGAGGGCCTTGGCGAGCCGATCGCACAATGGACGCCTTCGAATCGGACGTAAGAGCTACAGATGCAAACCATTAGGACGGTCGCGGAGGAGCCATCGCCGAAAGTTGGTGACGGCGGGAATCGGGAAGGCGGCATATCGTGGGGGTGCTTGACGCCTCCACTTCTCCACCAAAGGAGCGATATGCCGTGCCCAACGATAACGTCACCAGACTGATTCAGCCAGGATTCTTCGACGATCAACTCACCGAAATCTTGCGCAACGGGGCACGTGCCCTGCTCGCCAAGGCGGTCGAGGTTGAGGTCACAGACTTTCTCGGCAAGCATGCCGATTTGAAGACCGCGGACGGCCACCAGCGCATCGTCCGCCACGGTCACCTGCCGGAGCGCGAGGTGATGACCGGTATCGGTCCAGTCGCCGTTCGCCAGCCGCGTGTGCGTGATCGCGAAGCCGCCGCCGGCGATCCCGGCCGGATCCGGTTCTCGCCGTCGATCCTGCCGCCCTACATGCGCCGCTCGAAGTCGATCGAGACGCTGCTGCCGATCCTTTACCTGAAGGGTATCTCGACCGGCGACTTCTCCGAGGCGTTGGCGGCGCTGCTCGGCAATGATGCTGCCGGGTTGTCGGCATCGGCCATCGGTCGCCTGAAGGACGGCTGGTTCGACGAGCACGCCGCGTGGCAGAAGCGCGATCTGTCGGCGAAACGCTACGTCTACATCTGGGCCGATGGCATCCATCTCGAAGCCCGCCTGGAGGACGAAAGGCAGTGCATCCTGGTGCTGATCGGCGCGACGCCGGAAGGCCGCAAGGAACTGGTCGGCTTCACCGATGGCGCCCGCGAGAGCGCGCACGACTGGCGCGATCTGTTGCTCGATCTGAAGCGGCGCGGGCTCGATGCTTCCCCGCGGCTCGTCATCGCCGATGGCGCACTCGGGTTCTGGAAGGCCGCCGGCGAGGTCTGGCCGAAAACGCGCGAGCAGCGCTGCTGGGTGCACAAGACCGCGAACGTGCTCGCCAAGTTGCCGAAGAGCCAGCAACCGAAAGCGAAACGCGCGTTGCAGGAGATCTGGATGGCCGAAATCAAGGCCGCCGCCGAACTGGCGTTCGAGGCCTTCATCGAGAGCTACGCGTTGAAATACGACAAGGCGGCCGACTGCCTGGCCAAGGATCGGGATACGCTGCTGGCATTCTACGACTTCCCGGCCGAGCATTGGAAACACTTACGGACCACCAACCCCATTGAAAGCACCTTCGCCACCGTGCGCCACCGCACGATCCGATCGAAGGGCTGTCTATCTAACAAGACTGCGCTCACGATGGTCTGAGCTGGTCCCGTTTGTCTGAACAGAATCTCCGCGTCGATAAGTGGAGCCTCTGCCGGGGTTAGGCCGCCGCGCGGAGCGGCGGAAGGTTGAAGTAGGCTTGATCCGGGGTCATGTCGTCAAGACTCGAATGCGGACGTCGTCCGTTGTAAAAATCGAGATACCGGCCAATCGAATGTCGTGCCTCGCCGACGGTTTCGTAGGCTCGCAGATAGACCTCCTCGTATTTGACGCTGCGCCAGAGCCGTTCGACAAACACGTTGTCCCGCCATGCGCCCTTGCCGTCCATGCTGATTGCGATGCCGTTGTCGGCGAGCACGTCGGTAAAGGCTTGGCCGGTGAACTGCGAGCCCTGATCGGTGTTGAAGATGTCCGGCTTGCCGTGACGAGCCAAGGCATCTTCCAGCGTCTCGACGCAGAAGGCTGCTTCCATCGTGATCGACAGCCGCCACGACAGAACACGACGGGTTGCCCAGTCCAACACCACGGCGAGATAGACGAAGCCGCGCGCCATCGGGATGTAGGTGATGTCCATCGCCCAGACCTGGTTCGGTCGCGTGATCTCCATGCCGCGCAGCAGGTATGGATAGATCTTGTGGCCGGGCTCCGGCTTCGTTGTGCGCGGACGGCGATATAGCGCCTCTATCCCCATCCGCCGCATCAGCGTCTTCACATGCCGACGGCCGATCTTGCACCCCTCGGCAGCCAGCAGGCCTCTCAGCATGCGCGAACCGGCGAAGGGAAACTCCAGATGCAGCCGGTCGAGACGCCGCATGATCGCGAGATCGGCGTCCGGCACCGGCCGAGGCAGGTAATAAACGCTGCCGCGGCTGATCTGCAAAACTTCCGCCTGCCTGGTGATCGACAGATCGTGCTCACGGTCGATCATCGCTTTGCGCTCAGCAATCCCGCCTTGGTGAGCGCTCCTTCTAAAAAATCGTTCTCCAGCGTCAGCTCCCCGATCTTGGCGTGCAGCGACTTCACGTCGATCGCAGGCACGGCCTGCGCAGCGCTGCCAAGTCCAAAAACTCCGGAAGCTCCGCCCTCCAGCTGAGCCTTCCACGCCGTGATCTGATTGGGATGGACGTCAAACTGCTCGGCCAGCTGAGCTATCGTCCGGTCGCCCTTGACAGCGGCAAGCGCCACCTTCGCCTTGAAAGCCGGTGTGTGGTTCCGGCGTGCTCGTCTGCTCATCGTCGCTCCTGATTCGCAGGCACCGGCGTGCCCGCTGTCAGGCAGAAACTCCACTTACCGACCTGTTCAAATTTGCGGAGCCGGCTCTGTCTTCAAACTGATCGAGGGCGCCCAAAAAAGCTGGCGCCGTCTCGACGGTCATAACCAGTTGCCAAAACTCGTTCTCGGTGTGACATTCAACAACGGGATCGAGGTCATCGCAAAGCCGAATGATCGTCAGCCCGCAACCGCCGCCGCCTGACCGGCCCCCGCCGTCACCAAAATTTGGCGATAGCTCGTCGCGGAGCTTCGGCAAGCAGTAATCCGAACTCGCAGGCCGAACAAGCGGGTCGGCTTCGTTCCCACAATGGGCTATCTGCACGAGGGACACCGGGCCCTGATCGAAGGAGCAGAGCGCAGTGTGATGTCAACGTCGTGAGCATTTTCGTGAACCCTATCCAGTTCGGTCCAAACGAGGATCTCGGCACCTATCCTCGCGATTTCCTGGCGCGATGAACAATTATGTCAAGATACCGGAGTCGGAATCCTCTTTGCGCCGGGTACAACAGAAATCTATCCGGCTGGATTTGAGACCTTCGTTGAGCCCGGCGAGATCGCAAAGCCGCTCTGCGGAGCCTTTAGACCGGGACATTTCGGTGGAGTTGCGACTGTCGTCTGCAAGCTGTTCAACATGGTACAGCCAGATGTTGCATTTTTTGGACAGAAGGACTTTCAGCAATGCGCGGTGGTGCGCCGCATGACTGTTGAGTCTTGATCTGCCGATAGAGATCATCACCATACCGACGGTGCGGGAGGCCGATGGGCTGGCACTGAGTAGCCGCAATCGTTATCTCAGTCAGCAAGAGCGTCAGCGGGCGCTCGCCGTCAGTCGCGGCTTATTCGCTGCGGCGGAAAAATTTCAAGCAGGAGAACGAGACGTAGGCCGGCTGCTCGCGATCGCAAAACAGCATTTGGCTGCCGTTGATCGGCTAGAGTACCTCGACCTAGTCGATTGCGGTGATCTTAAACCTGCTGACAGCCCTTTGAGGAGTACGGCGGTGCTGTGCGTTGCTGCCTATGTCGGCTCAACTCGGCTGATCGACAATATCATGATGCCGCTACCAACGTGACATTCTCACCTAGATTCCCGATAATTAGGTGCAAGCGAGATGCGGACGGCAACGTCGTGAGTCGGTAGCCCAGATTATAGGCCGCGATGGCCGACAAAGCGGACCCGTTCACCAGGAGAGAGTAGCTATGGTATCGAGGCTATTGGATCGATATAGACGGGTGAGAGGAACCGTGGCGATGTGGTGCGGGGCCCAAACAGGGGGCTCGCAAGTCTCGGGCTGCACAGCGATCGACCGTTGGGTCACAACCCCGCCATCATCACGTATTTGATCTCGACATACTCTTCCATGCCGTGGCGCGAGCCTTCGCGGCCCAGGCCGCTTTCCTTGACGCCGCCGAACGGCGCGACTTCGGTCGTGATCAGGCCGGTGTTGACCCCGACCATGCCGGATTCCAGCACTTCGGCAACGCGCCAGACTCGGCCGAGATCCCGGGAGTAGAAATAGGAGGCAAGCCCGAAGGGTGAGGCGTTGCACATCTTGATGACGTCGGCTTCGTCCTTGAAGCGGATCACCGGCGCGAGGGGGCCAAAGGTCTCTTCCTGCGCGACCAGCGAATCTGGATTGACGTCGGACAGGACGGTCGGCTCGAAAAACGAGCGTCCCAGCGCATGGCGCTTGCCGCCGGTCACGATCTTGGCGCCACGCTTGACGGCATCCGCGATGTGCCGCTCGACCTTGTCGATCGCCTCCAAATTGATCAGCGGCCCCTGCACGACTTGGATTCCGTGCCGTCGCCAATCTTCATCGCCGCAACCTTCTTCGAGAGCTTCTGCACGAACTCGTCGTAGACGCCCGCCTGAGCATAAAGGCGGTTGGCGCAGACGCAGGTCTGGCCCATGTTGCGGTATTTCGAAACCATGGCGCCCTCGACCGCTGCATCGATGTCGGCGTCGTCGAACACGACAAAGGGCGCATTGCCGCCGAGCTCGAGGCCGAGTTTCTTCACGCCGACGGAAGCCTGGCGATAGAGGATCTTGCCGACCTCCGTCGAACCGGTGAACCCGACGAAGCGAACCGCAGGATGCTCGCACAGGACTTTACCGATCGATCGCGAATCCCCGGTGATGACGTTGAACACACCTTTTGGCACGCCCGCCTTCTCAGCCAGCGTGACAAGCGCCAGTGCTGAGAGTGGCGTTTCGCTGGCCGGCTTCAACACCACGGTGCAGCCCGCGGCGAGCGCCGGCGAGACCTTGCGGGTGATCATGGAGTTCGGGAAGTTCCACGGTGATGGCGCCGCAGACGCCAATCGGCTGTTTAATCGCAAGCAGCCTTGCATCTGCGCGCGGCGACGGGATCGTTTCGCCGTAGATGCGGCGCGCTTCTTCCGCAAAGAACTCGATATAGGCCGCACCAATATCCACTTCCCCAAGCGCCTCGGAAAGCGGCTTGCCCTGCTCGGAGGTCAGGATCAGCGCGAGATCCTCGCGATTGACCACGATCAGTTCGTACCATTTGCGCAGAATGGTGGAGCTTGCTTAGCCGTGAGCTTCGCCCATGTGGGAAAGGCACGTTCAGCAGCCTCCACCGCTCTCGTGCAATCGTGGCTGGAGAGCTGCGGCACTTTGGCAAGCTCGATGCTGGTTGCCGGGTTATTTACGGCAAGGGCAGGTGAGCCGACCCAAGCGCCATCAATGTAGCAGGCCTCCCGCAGAAGCAATGGGTCTTTCAGGCGGTCGCGCAGGTTCGACGAGCCTTGCTTGACTTGTGCGGAGGCGGTCGGGGTCATCGCGTTGCTCCTAGGGCTGTCGAATCCGAGCTATCCGGTTTTCCGAAACTGGCGAAAAAAGGCCGCGCGAGAAACCGCGCGGCCGAGTCAGGGAGGAAAACGCCCCGAAGGGCACTGAATAGGAGCCCAGCGAGTAAATGAACTCCCTGGCACTCCAATCCTGCACGAAACGTCGTCAAATCGTGCAAGCGGACATCGGATAATCATTTCTTTCGGATCATTGGCTGCGTTCGCCGCGATATGCTGCAGCTTTTATGCGCAAATGTTCCCGGGGTCGCAGCAACTGCTACTTGTTCGAATTTCGAGCGCTGTTGGTCGACCGCATCGGACACGTCGCTCGTGTATTCGCGGATCCGACTCAGTGGAGTTGCTTTCGGTTTTTTTGGCGTGGGGTAATGCAGCGCTGGTCTTGACTGAGTTCGATGCGTGACGAACCGGCTTGCCGGCGCCGCAAGAATAAAGATCCCGCGAGTGCCAAGGGCCACGACCGATTCAGCGCGTGACGGCGTGTCTTTGGCTCCGACCGGACGAAGTGATCGCCTTGACGTTCAACTTGATGTGCTCTCGTCATGACTCTGTATCAGTTTATCGGTAGCTCAGATCGTGTGGGGCGGAGATCGTCGCCGGAGACAGTCAAACCCAGGAAGAAATGAATATCGTCGGCGCAGCTTCCGCGCTGGTCCAAACAGATATTGCACCGACAGCAACGGTCGTGAAGGAAACATTGCACGTCATCAGAAACAAAAACGAATTCGTTTCATTGACTAGGCAAAGATGGGTCTTACATTTTCGACGTCAGAGCGAAGGCATCATGCCCCAATAAACTCCGGGCGGCGTTGCTCGGAAAAGAAACTTATTCGATTGGACCAGGAAACGCCGACTCGACGATCGCTCAAGCGATCGGAGATCGCGGAGTGTTGTCTACTGGATCATAGGATGAGGATAAAACATGCGAACTGCGCCAATCGTTGACACGTTTAATCCGCGGGCGAACATCATAGCGCTCTCGCCTCGGCTTGGTGCCGAGATAGTGAACGTCAAACTTTCTGCCAAAATCTCTCAGGATGTTCTCTGCGCCATCCGCCAACTCGTGCGTGAGCACAAGGTGATCTTCTTCCGTGACCAGAAGCATCTTGATCACCTTGGGCACGAGCGCTTGTTGGCTATGCTCGGCCAGGCCATTGGTTCAGATGGCGATTCGTCCACAACTATCACCGCCCACGTCGCTTCAGGACTCTCCCTTCAACGGTCGGCGGCGATCGCGCCCGGTGGCCGTGAGGCGGCCTGGTCGAACATGCGAGCCGCATATCTCGACCTTCCGCTGCCGCTGCGTAAGCTGGTTGACGACCTATGGGCCACTTATTGCAATGATTTTTCGGAAGCGGGAGTGTCAAGAGCTGCGGAGGCAAACACGAAGTCTCCGGACGAAGGGGTCGTTCAAACGAGACGTGAAATCGGCCGCCCGGTGGTTCGAATCCATCCCGAGACGGGTGAGCGCGTTCTCGCACTCGGCGATTTCGCACCCCGTTTCGTCGGACTGCAGGAGGATACCGGCCAGAAGCTCTTTCGTCTGCTCCAGTCCTATATCACTGCGCCGGAAAATGCGGTTCGGTGGAAGTGGAAGCTCGGAGACATCGCCATTTGGGACAATCGTGCGGCCCAGTACTATGCGATCGATGACAAGCAGAATGGCGCAACGAGTCGCGACAATCTCGCTCGCGATCTGTCGACTGGTCGCGGCCGCCGGCGCGGTAACGCACCAGGGCCTCAGGCAGCCAGGGCTGCCTGATTCGGCCGGTTCCGGATCTGCTGGAGTCGAACTCCGATGCCGGAGCAAAGCGATGCTCTCTCGAGTTGATACTATGGCTCGTCGCGCAGTCAAAACAATCAAGCCCATCTTCGCGCTCGCGACGAGGGTGCTGCCGCCGATCCGCCCGTTCGCGCAGGAGCGTCCCGGGATCGGTGGTGTACATTCGTCGGTAGCGCCTGCTTTGCCAAGGCAAATCATTCAAGACAATCACTCACGCAGACGGTTTCCCTTCTGACGAGCTACGTCAGACTTTGGCTCTTGAACGCACAATTGCTGCTCTTTTTGGAGGAAATAGGCAAAATACAACTTCCTAGCCCCGATACTAATTGTTTGAGACGGACCGGGGCGGGTTTGTTGAGAAAATCATGGCTGCAGAGTCTGCATTGCTTTTCACGATAATAGAGGAACGCAACAAGGCGACACAGAAATGTGTCGGTCGCGGATCTCCAACTTGTGGTCGGGATCGCACCATGAGGCCATTCCTGTACTTGCGACCGAACCTGGCGAGAAAGCCAGCTAGCCCGGCTGCCGACGTGCAGAGCTCGCGCGTGGCCCCTTGTTGTTCTCAGAGACTAGGCAAGACATCGTTATGTTGAGAAGAGGGCTGCTATGACGTCGCGTTACGAAGCGATGAAGGATGGAGGGCCGACCGGCGTCGGCTCTGCCGCCTCGTTCGCCACCGCAAACGGTGGATTTGTGACGCAGGTAATTTCGTCGGCAGCGAAGACGTGCTTGGAAAGCAGGTCCGATCCACCGGATGCTTTGGGGGAGGACGCAGGTCTAAATGGCCAACCTCCGCTCGACGGGGCCTCTTAGTTCTCATGCCTTCCAGTCAGAGGCACCGTCTGGCCACACTTCAGTTGTTATGCGTCAATCCACACGCTCATTCTGGATGGTGCGAACGGAAGTACCGGGCCCGGCGAGCCCCACGGGCTCGGCGGAAAGTTTCAGTAGAGTCGATCTAGGAAAAGCTGCCCTGCAGCGCGTGAGCATTTTCCGGGTTTGCCAACTGCGAAGATTGAAATTAGACTCTCTATGACGTTTGCAAGCTTTAACATTCTTGAATTGTGGACCAGTATGATTTCGCTACGATAGGTTTTCCCTCGGGGCTCCTATGCTTGATCCTGCAACCACCACACTTCTGCGCGCCGTCCTTGATGAGGTCTGCGTTCACATTTCCACTAACGACACGTACTGTGGCGTGCGAATCGGACGAACGGCGCGTAGTCTCCTCGCTCACCGACCACTCGCAGATCAAGCGAATGGCGGCATCAAGGCTTGCATATGAGAACGCAGCCGAGAGCGCGCAACAGCGCATCTTGCCGTCCGCAGTGTCCTTGGCAATTCGCCGAGTGATACCTACATGATCGCAATTGACCGTTCCGCACCCGATGCCTGTGCGGGTGATATTTAAGGGGATACCAAATAGCCATGGGTACTTGGAATAGTGACCGCGCGACCAAGCGGATCGACGCGAAGATCGATTCGTTGCCTCTCAAGGATATCGAGATCAAGGAATACGTCCGAGAAACCGACCTGTCGGGGTTGTCCGGCGGCACGGCCTACCGCGTCGACGGCGTCCATCTGTATGCCGACATCTTAAATTTGAAGGACATTCTGAACGTCACCGCGGTCGAGGGCGAGACCTGCCATAAGCGCACGCTCCGCTTCCTAAACATGCACTACCGCGCAGCACACCGCATCATCAGCGCCGTCGAATCGATCTTCGTCGATTTCCATAACCAGCGCCTTCACACCGTCTTCACCAAGCCATACGACGACGAAGCGAAGCGCGTTCATCGTGCCGTGGCGACGGCGCAGCTAATCATCGACGTTCTGGCGCGCACCGGCGAGGATGCCGATCATCCGGCGGCCAAGGTCCGGGTCGGGATCGACACCGGCAACGCGCTCGCGGTCAACAACGGAAGGCGGGGCCACCGGGAGCCGCTCTTTCTCGGAAGGCCCGCCAACCATGCCGCCAAGCGTGCGGGCGGCGGCTCCGCACAAGGAATCTTCTTGACCAACGAGGCGCGCAAGGCGATCGGCTTCGCCGAAGCGCGTGATGTCGACAGGACGCCGCTGAGCGCCGAGGAAATCGCGAAGAGCCAGCAAGCGGCCAAACTCGATGTGACGGTCGACGGGATCGTCAAGGATTGGGCAGAGGATCTGAAGAACAGCCCGATCGGTGATTTCGTATTTTCAGGCCATACGCCTCCTTTTTCGACGTTGGATATCGAAACATTGTCGGTGAAGAATTCGCGCCGGCAGGATGCCGCCTCGATCTACGGCGACTTGGACGGCTTCACCGCCTACGTCGGAGCCAACATGGGGACGGATGCCGGCGCAAAGCACGTCGTGCGCGCGCTGCACGTCCTTCGATCTGAACTGGACGCCGTGCTGCACGAGGACTTCCAGGGTCGAAAGATCAGGTTCATCGGCGACTGCATCCACGGCGTTTTGGCCGAAGGCACCGCACAGACGACCGACGGGGTTGAAACCATCAGCAGCATGACCCTGTGCGCGGCGGCGATGCGGAGCAGCTTCAACATCGCGCTGAAGCGTCTCAAGGACAAGGGGACCGATGCGTCCAGCCTGGGGCTCCAGATCGGCTTCGAGTACGGGCCGATTACGGTCACGCGCCTTGGCATGAAGGGCGGCCTCATCCGCTGCGCCGTCAGTCGAGGGATCCTGAACTCCGAGCAGGAGCAGGGCCGTTGCAAGGGCAATCAAACCGCCATAGGGACGAACGCTTATTCGAAAGCCAGTCACGGCGTACATGCGCTCTTTGGCGACATCCGCATCCGCGGCGACCTGGATTACGAGACGGCGGTCAACGGGATGGCCGGAAAGAACGACTCGGTCGCGCGCGCGATCAAGTCTGCTGCGGGAGCAAGCCTTCTGAAGCCAGCATCGTCTCCCGCAGCGCCGCTCAGCTTCCCCGACCGACCGGCAGGTCCGACGAAGCCGGGCGGCTTTGCGTGAGCTGGTATCTAACGGACGTCGCCCGATTCCGTGCCGAGCGCCAGGCGATCGAATGCCTGGCTCAAGAAGTTGACTGGTTCGCGGTAAAGACTTGGCGGCTGGATGATCGCCTTCGTTTGGTACTGGATGCTGAAATCGGAGCCGGAGGCCGAGTCTATCCCATCTACCTCCAATATCCCGACATGTTTCCGCATACCCCGCCGTCGGTGTTCCCGCGTGGGGATACTGCAAGATGGTCGGCACATCAATTCGGTGCCGGAGGTGAGCTCTGCCTCGAATACGGTCCGGACACATGGACGGCGAACAACAACGGCAGAGATCTGATAGAGAGCTGCTACAAGCTGCTCGTGACGGAGAATCCAGGGGACGAGTTAGGAGACGCGCCGTCGCGTCACGTCGAAAGTCTCGGACAAAGCCTTCGCATCCGATACAGCCGCTATCTGCTGACACGTCCTTTTTGCGCCTTGCTCGGCCGACTACCTTTGCGCGTTCCGCTCGAAGTCAACCTTGTTTCCCTCTATCATAAAGAATCCGTCGTCCATGTGGTCGACAAGGTGCTGCTGGCTGATGGCACACAATGGACGGACCCCACCGTTCCGTCGCAATTGGGGCCCGAATATACCGAACGTCGTGTGCCGATATGCCGATGGGATGAGACCGATACCTCACCCTCGACGGAAAGTGTGAACGATTTCGACAGTGGGTTTGCTGCCGTCGGAAACGTGCTGGAAGCACGGTATGGTTTGATCGTGCGCGGCTCCGAGTTGTCGGTCTACTTCCTCAACAGAACAAAGAACTCTGTCTCGGACGTTGCCGTCATATCGCCTCCGCCGGAGGCGACGCGTCTCGATGCCGCTCATTCGGTTCTCGCGGCAAAGAGGGTCGCGATAGTAGGATGCGGGTCCCTCGGCAGCAAGGCGGCGACCATGCTCGCGAGGTCCGGGGTCGGCGGTTTCGTGCTCGTCGACGATGACATTCTGCTTCCCGATAACTTGATCCGGAACGACCTCGATTGGGGGGACGCCGGAGTGCACAAGGTGCCGGCTCTCGCTCGACGTCTGCAGTTCGTGAATCCGTCGGTCGACGTCTTGCAATGGCGCGTGCCTCTTGGCGGGCAGGACGCGAACGAGAGCGCCGATGCCATGCTAAAAAAGATATCCGAATGTGACCTCGTCCTCGATGCGACGGCGGACCCCAATGTGCTGAACCTCCTCTCGGCAGTGGCCGGGTTCGCGAAGAAACCCATGGTCTGGGCGGAAGTATTCGGCGGCGGGTTCGGCGGCTTGATCGCCAGATATCGACCTGGGATCGAGCCGCCACCGCCATTCATGCGGCGCGCCATCGAGAACTGGTTCGGCGAAAAGGGATCCATGCCGAGGAGATCGCATCGGCCGTACGAAGCGATTGACACCAGCATCGACGTGCCCATGATCGCCGACGACGCGGACGTGTCCGTTATCGCGGCCCACGCTACCCGGTTCGCCATCGATCTGCTGATTGATCGCGCTCCATCTCTATTTCCCAACTCGGTCTACGCGATCGGTCTTGGCGCAGATTCGGTGTTTTCTCAGCCGTTCGAGACCTACCCGATCGATGTCGGTCCGCCGCCGACGGAGCCCGAGGTCATTGAGCTCTCCGACCAGGAAAAGGTCACGGAGATAGCCACCTTGCTCGAACTACTGAAGGACAAGATCGGTGGAGCTGATTCTTCCCCGCAAGATAACTGACCTTTTGCGCTGTGAGCTGCGGGGGCGACGCAACGAGATCGGCGGCGTGATGGTCGCCGAGCACGTGGGTGGCGAGACCTTCCGGATAGTCGAACTTTCGGTACAGAGGTCGGGCGGTACGGCGATGCATTTCGTCCGGGATCCGGAGCAGAGCAAAACGTTTTTATCGGATTTCTTCGCTAGAACAGGCGGCGACTATCGTCGCTTCAACTATATCGGAGAGTGGCATTCGCATCCGGCGTTCGAGGTCGTGCCTAGCCGAAGCGATATCCAAGCGATGTATCAGATCGTCGGAGACCCCGAGGTAGGCACGAATTTCGCCGTCCTCGTCATCGTCCGGCTGCTTCTTCGTAAGTCGTTGCAGATGTCGGCAACGTTGTTCCGGGCCGGTTTATCTCCAGAATCAGTCGTGATCTTGGTCGAAGGGAAGAAATCTGGATTCTTTTCGCGATTGCGAGGTCTGTTGCCTCGCATCTTAACGATCGGACGGTGCTGATCACATGCCGGTTTCGGCCGATCGACGAGGGTGGCGTCGTTCCTCATTTCATACTGGACGGATTGCCTGAAGCGTTTGCCCCCAGCTCAAATCGGGAGGCGCCGCGCCATGCCGCCCCAGCCGGGATCGTCACCTAGGTGAAGAAGGGTGTAGGCCGCGTCGTAGCGTTCGCTTCTGAACGAGTGTTCGCGCGCCGGCTCGTCGAACCAGACGCCGCTCGGGTGATCGACACCGGTCCTAGCCTCCGGCGTGAACTGCTCCTGACCGACTGCTGATCCTGTTGGTAACTCTACCGGGCCTCGGCTGCTGCGTATGAATGCTCCGGTCGTCAGGGCCGGCTTGCTCGACCACGACCACTTGCCGAAGCCGTCGACCGAGACCACGAGCAGCGCCCTTCGCTCCGTGTAATGCAGCCAATGAAGGATGGCGGCGAGTAGCGACACATCATACCGATCGGCGCAATTGCCTAACGCCGAACACGATTCCCCATTTGGTCTTCAACTCGGACGGCACCAATGCGCCAGCGAAACCGTCGAGCTCTTCTGCAGCGATGTTGGTGATGGGATCCTCATGGAAGAGGGAGCGCGACGTCTCCATGGCAAGCGCTCCGATGTCAAACCGATAGCGATCAGGTGGGTTCGCCAGATTTCAGCATCTGGTTGAAATGGCTCGCCCACCGTCGAGGTCCCCACCCCCCAACTTCATGATCGACCTATTCGTCCAATGCCTTGGCCAGCTTTCGGAGCCGAGCACGCGCCTCCGGCGACATCGCCTGGTATTCGCGGAAGAAGGCCTTGTCCTCCGCCGATTCGAGATCCTCACCACCCAGCAGGTAGTCGATGGTCACGTCCAACGCCCTTGCCAAGCCGGCTAATTTCTCGCCGGACGGGCGGGGCAGCTCCCGATTTTCAAGCTCCCATAAGTAGGATTTGCTCAGGCCAGCTCGGTCGGCGAGCTGATCCAAAGTCAATTTCGCCTTTTTCCTCAGTGCCTTAATGCGATCGCGGACGGTGTCAGCCACGCAATTCGCCCTTGATTGTTCGGTATAGCAGCATATCCCCTCCTTGACTCTCGGCAACAGGTTCCTATGTTCGGAGTAGCAGTATTTTTTGTGGCACGGAAAGCGAGTCGCTGACAGGCCCCTCTGCGCGCTGGGAATGTAAATTATGGTCTTTGCCCCCGATGTCGACCGGGTGCTCGAGCGGTTTCTCGAGCAGCATTGCCCGAAGCCGGACCTGATCCGGGCGGCTATCTTTCGCGAGCCGCTCTGCGGGATTCAGGAATATCTGCCTGATCAGGTGATCTGCCGCCGCGGGGATCGCGTCAGCGGTTGCTGGCTCGTTCTTGAAGGCCGGGTGGAAATCCGGGCCGACGATAGAAGCGTCACCTTCCGCGGCGAATACGAGATATTCGGCGAACAGGGTCTGTTGCATTTCCTTGCCGGTAAGGATGGCTCCCGGACGGCAGACGTCAAGGCGATCGGCCCAGTACGGCTGTTCTTCATCGACGCCGCCTTTCAGCAGCGCCTTACGGACCCCGAGAATACCATCTGGGTCCTGACGCTCGCCGACGTCGTCAACATGAAGCTGGCGGAGGCGACCCAGGGACGTTCGAAGTTGCGCAACTCGGTCGCCGAACAGGAGCACCTTCTGCGGCGTTTCTCCGACGGCGATGCGCTCGGCCTCGTCAAGGTCGCATCGGCTGGACAGAATCCGCCGATCCAGAACCGCAAGGCGATCGTATTTTTCAGCGATATCGCCAATTTCAGCGTCTGGTCGGCCGGTAAGGATTCCGGCGAAGTCGCATCTCACCTTCACCGGCTCTGTTCGCTCCAGATCGATCTGGTCCGGAAGGCTGGCGGGCAGATCGACAAGCTCATGGGCGATGGCGTGATGGCCTATTGGTTCATCGACACCGCAGAGCGCGAGCGAATCGAGCCCGCCGCCGTCATCCGGTGCGCGACAACGATCGCAGAAGAGATCGGGCGCTACGTTACCGATAATCAGCTCGACGTCGGAATCCGCATCGGCTTGCACGCCGGCGACGTCGCGTTTGGCGATTTCGGGGCCGAGCAGAGGATTGCCGTGACCGTACTCGGCGCGACCGTCAACACGGCGGCGAGGTACGAGCAGGCGAAATGCGCCGACCTTGGTCAGGTCCGAGTTAGCCCTGATCTTCGCGATCTTGCCCTCCGAGCCGGCATCGCCCCCGAAACGTTCCGGGGACCTTTGAAAGCGAACGTGAAGCATGGCGTCGAGCTCGACGTCTATTCGTTCTGAGGAGGCTCGTCTATGTCGTGGAATGCGGACCGGGCTAAGACGAGAATTCGGGAACATTGAAGACCGTGCCAGACGTCGACCGCAACATCGCACTCGATTCCGCGCTGGCGCAGACAACGGTCCGGAAGAGCACGGCGTTGGGGCCTTCGCCTGAGCTTTCCCTGAATAACCACCGGCTGCTCGAAAGGGTCCCTCTCACTGGCGCGCGGGCGACTCGGGTGCACGAGAGCTGCACCTGCGTGCGGCTGTTGACCCAGCGAGGATCTGCTCGCGCGTCAGTAGATCAGCGTGGAAGACAGCCAGGCCGTCAGGCACGCGCAGAGAACAATTCCCACATAAGGCAATGCCAAGCGCATCGGGCTTCTCCCTCCGAAACGCAAATATGCAGCATTATCTCATGCTTGGCAGATGACGACTAGGAATCTGAGGTTGCAATCTGCGCGCCTTGCGAATCCCCGCACGGGACGCCGCTTGATATTTGTCGGCTCAGCGCCTGACTTGGCGGAGCGGCTCCGGTCTGGAGATAGTCGGCCCCGTGCTTAGGAGGTCCGCACCTGAATCCGCAAGCACGGGACCGAGCGTCGACGCCGCAGCCGACCGCAGGCCCATCGTGCATGCCGTTCGGTAGGACGCAATAAAACTATGTGGGACGGCTGCTAGCCGGCCCGGCGGAGCCTCCGGCTCTCTTCGTCTCTCACCAGAGCGTCGAGTCGATCCAATTGACCAGCTACGCCCGCAAAGCTCTTGGCAATGTTTCTCAACAAAGAAGTTCGATCTTCGGAAGCGTTGGGGGCGGAGGAAAGTGTCTTGTAATGCTCGGCAAAACGTCTGCATTGGGCGGCCGTAATCATGCGGACTCCAATCACTGACTGTAACGCAGACAACCGCTGGCGCGACAACTTAGGTTAAGCGATATTGTCGCAGTGGCGATCGTCAAGCCCGAAGCGGTGGCTCGTTGCGTCGCAGCAATAGAGGCCGGCGATGCGCACCCCAAGTGCTATTATCAAGCCTGCCAGCGTGGCCCGCCCGTCGCGCAAAGTCCTGCAATTGGCAAAAGGCCGGCCCCAGAGGATGATTCCTGAGGCCGGAAGTTCTACGCGTCCGCTCCGCGGTTGCGCGGTCATGAGGTGTCGATCCTGATGGCGCTGATTGGCGCGGTCGATTGACGGTGCGGCATTGCACCTCGCTCAAAAACCTCGATGACGATCATGCGGCCGCCGCAGCATGGACACGGCGGCTTGCCGCTGTCGACGATGGTCTCGGTCGGTTCATCCTCACGATCGCTGACGGCGAGCAGTTCGCGCGCGCGGGCGACATTGTCGGCGCAGACGCCCCGTGCCAGCAGGCCGTAATGGCGGATGCGGTGAAGGCCTTTTGGCAGCACGTGGATGAGGAAGCGGCGGATGAACTCGTCTGTCGCAAGCGTCATCCGCTTTTGACGGTCACGGCTCTCGACGCGGTAATCCTTCCATCTGAAGGTGACGCTGTGCCGGTCGAAGGCGATCAGGCGGCTGTTGGCGATGGCCACGCGGTGAGTATAGCGCGACAGATAGGCCAGCACGGCCTCGGGACCGCCGAACGGGCGCTTGGCATAGACGACCCACTCGGTCTTGCGGGAGGCTGCAAGCAATGCGGCGAATGATTGTGCTCCAGCGAGATGAGCGTCGTTGCCGAAGAAGCTCAGGCGTCCGGCCTGGTGGAGGGCGGCAAGACGCTCCAGGAACAGGCCGCCGGAACAGGCGTGAGAGCACGCGCACCGGCAGGAAGAACCCCGGCCTGCAGGACGCCCAGCTCCGGCCATCGGGCGAGATGCCGCCGCCCGGCACGATCATATGCACATGCGGGTGGTGGGTCATGGCCGAGCCCCAGGTATGCAGCACGGACGTGATGCCGATCCTGGCGCCGAGATGCTTCGGGTCAGCGGCGATCGTCAGCATCGTCTCGGCCGAGACCTTGAACAGCAGATCGTAGACGGCAGCCCTGTTGTGGTAGGCGATCTCGGCGATCCGAGCCGGCAGCGTGAACACGACGTGATAATACGGCACCGGCGGCAACTCGGCTTGGCGATCGGCGAGCCACTGCTTCGCCGCGGCGCCCTGGCACTTCGGGCAGTGCCGGTTGCGGCAGGACTTGTATGCGATGGAGGTGTAGGCGCAGTCCTCGCAGCGCGCGACATGGCCGCCGAGAGCTGCCGTGCGGCAGTTCTCGATCGCCGACATCACCTTCGACTGGTCGAGGCTGACGTGGCCGGCATGGGCCTGCCGCCATGCCAGACCACGGTCGCGGAAGATATCCGCAACCTCCAGAGCCGGACGAGACACGCCGGCGCCGCGTCAGCCGGGCGGCCGGGCCTCCTTCAGCTTGATCGCGATGTGTTCCAACGGGCTCATGACCTCGCTGATCGTCTTGGTGGCGACCCGGGTATAGAGCGCGGTCGTGTCGAGTTTGGCGTGACCGAGCAGAACCTGGATCACGCGCACGTCGATGTTCTGCTCCAAGAGATGAGTGGCGAAGCTGTGCCGCAAGGTGTGCAGCGAGACCCGCTTGTTGATCTCCGCATCTGGGCGGCGGCATGACAGGCGCGGTTGAGCTGGCGCGTGGTCATCGGCTGGGCCGGATCGCGGCCCGGGAATAGCCAGCCCTGTGGCCGTGCCGCCTTCCACCAGGTCCGCAGCAGGTCGAGCAGAACAGGCGACAGCATGACGTTACGGTCCTTGCCGCCCTTGCCCTGTTCGACGCGGATGATCATGCGCTGGCTGTCGATGTCGGAGACCTTGAGCGAGACACCTCGGTGGCGCGCAGGCCCGCACCGTAGGCCACGCTCAGCGCCGCCTTGTACTTCAGTCCCGGCGCAGCATCGAGCAGCCGCGCCATCTCCTCGGGGCTCAGCACCACCGGCAGCTTGCGCGGCTCGTGAATGACATGGGTGTGCTCGACGATCTCGTGGCGCTTCAGCGTGACCCGGAAAAAGAACCGCAACGTCGAAACGGTCTGATTGATGGTCGGCACGCCAACACCACTCGCCGCCAGATGGAGCTGGTAGCGGCGCACGTCTTCAAAACTCGCCGTATCGGGTGATCGCCCGAGGAACGCTGCGAAGTTCTTGACCCTCTGCACGTAGTCATGTTGGGTCTTCGGCGCTAGCTTGCGGATCGTCATGTCTTCGATCATGCGCCGCCGCAATGGGCTCATGGCCTCGTCGGTCATGGGGATGCTCCTGTCTTGGGTGAAGGTTGCGAACCCCTCATCTCAAGACAGGACGCCTCGTTGCGCTATCCTCTCAGCCGTGCTGCCGGCTGTCGTGCCCTACCGCGCGAGCGGTTTAGTCCTCTGACCCAGGCCGTGTGAAAACGTTCCGTTTCCGGTGATTCGCGCGATAGGATTCCCCGCACTTGCGGGGAGGTCCGATGAAGCGCTTTGTTGAAGGGGTGGAT
>NZ_JBVVOZ010000051.1:0-27490 GCF_055807395.1 Bradyrhizobium sp. Kon10
CCGGTTTGATGAGCGGGGATGGGAAACGGGGCGTTGGCCATAGGCCCCAAGCTACCGCGCCCATCCTCGACTCTACCTAACCGACATTCACGGTGCGTGCTGAAAATTGCGTCACGCTCCCACGCCGGCTTGCGACCGGTCGGGCCTGCGCTATAGAGGCAGTGGTCCCCCGTTCGCGTTTCGACTACACAGGCATCACGATGGCCTCCGCTGCCAAGATGCTCACCGTCACCTTTGTGCAATGTCGCGGCACCCCTTATGAGGTCGGCCGCGCCCAGGCTGATGCCTTTGCCGCCACACGCAAGGGCAAGGCGTTTCTCCGCAAGAAGGTGAGATTGCCCTGGTGGTTCAACATTCGGACGGAGGAGCGGGCGTTCAGGGCTTATGGTCCGGCTCTGTGGGAAGAGATCGCCGGGATCGCAGATGGGCTCCACATCCCAATGGAGCAAGCGGTCGTTTGTTTCGGCAATGATGGCTTGCGGATGCCGACGGGCGGCTGTTCGGCCGTTCATGAGCGGTGGCGTGTATGGCCGCAACTATGACTTCTGGCCGCGAGGCTACGAGGCACGCTTCGCACTGGTGCAGGCACGCGGGAGCTACGCCAGCATCGGCGGCAGCCACCAATTGACCGGGCGGCTGGACGGCATGAACGAGCACGGGCTCGCCATCGGACTGCATCTTGTGAAGGTCCGCCCACGATCGCCCGGCCTCACCAGCACGTTGCTGGTCAGGCGGGTCCTCGACAGCTGCGCGACCACCGCGGAGGCCGTCGACTTTCTGCGTCGCACGCCTCACGCCATGCAGTACAACTATTCGCTGCTGGATGCCGGCGGTGTGGCTGCGGTGGTCGAGGCTGGAGCCGGTGCAGTTGCCGTGCGCGCGGGCGACTGGCTTGCTTGCACCAATCATTTCCAGTCCCCACAATTGAGGCGCCTGAACCGCCGCGTCGCGCACTCGATTGGCCGGCTGCCACCGCTGGAAGGCTGGGCGGCGCGAGAGCTGAGTGCCGCACAGATGTTCATGGCGCTGAACTTCTCCGTCTCGCCGGCGTTCCACAACTACGGCAACGCCCAAACACTGCACACCATCGTCGCCGAGCCGGCGAAGCGGCGGATCCTGATCGGCATTGGCGGCGATGCCGCCGCTCTCGAAGAGGACATGCTGGACGTCGATTTCAACTTGTGGGTCGCCGGCGGCGACTTGCCGACAAAGCAGCTCAAGGGACAACTGAATATCGGTTTGCAGCGGTTCCGGCGGACCAAAGCGAGGCTGTAGCGGAGCTAGTTTGCTCAAGCTCGTGCTGACCTGCCGGCTGGACACGCGTTCGTATAGTGCGATGACCGTGCAGGCGTGATGCGACCAATGATCGAATATCGTTCTGACGCTTCGGCGCAGGGCTATCGCATTTCCGAGCAATCTCCGTGTGGCCGATCCTTCGAGACGCCCGCTTTGGCGGGCTCCTCAGGATGAGGGTGGAGTGCGCGGTGGCAGTTTCAGCGGGCGCCGATGCCGCTTAGCCTCATCCTGAGGAGATCGCCACCGGGTCCGCGCAAAGCGCGGCCCGATGACAGGCTCCGCGGTCGTCTCGAAGGACGAGACGCCCGCTTTGGCGGGCTCGAAGGACGAGGCGCGCGCTGCAGCTATATGCGACAGCCCTGCGTTTCGGCGGGAGAAAGGGGCTTGAATGATTCAGGCCCTTTCAGCAAGATGGCGATAAGTCCAGCAGGATAGGCGAATGAAGGACTTCGATCTTCCGGAGACGCATTACGCGCTGAGTGGAGAGCTCAATATCGCCTACCAGTCGATGGGCAACGGCCCCATTGATCTCGTGTTCGTGCCCGGCTTCATGTCGCATATCGAGTTCATGCACGAACTGCCGGGATATACGTCGTTCCTGCGCCGCCTCTCGAGGTTCGCGCGTGTCATCACTTTCGACAAGCGCGGACAGGGATTGTCGGACAGGGTATCGGACGCGCCGTCTCTGGAACAACGGATGGATGACGTCCGTGCCGTGATGGATGCGGTTGGTTCGAATCGCGCGGTTCTCTTCGGTAATTCCGAGGGCGGCGCGATGAGCGCTCTATTTGCCGCGACCTATCCGGATCGCGTGTCCAGGCTTCTGCTTTTCGGCGGCTATGCGAACCGGAGGGACATGTCAGCCGATCTGGAGGAAAGGCTGCAACAACGCGTGAAGTTCTGGGGCACGGGTGCCCTGATGCGGATTGTCGCCCCTAGCTCGGCAATTTCGCCGGATGCGATCGCGCAATTTGCGAAGTTCGAGCGGCTTTCGGCGAGTCCCGGCGCGGTCAAATCCTTCATGAGGCTGAATAGCCAGATTGACATCAGGTCAATTCTCCCGACCGTGAGAGTGCCAACGCTCGTTTTTCATCGTACCGATGACAAGCAAGTTCCCATTGCGCTCGGTCGCGAGCTGGCGTCGTTGATGCCGGAAGCGAAATTTATCGAGTATCCCGGTCAAGATCACGCCGTGGCCGCCGGTGACGTCGAAGCCTTGCTCGGAGATATAGAAGAGTTTGTGACTGGTCATCGCAACACATCGCCGGACGACTCCGAGCGCATTCTGGCAACAGTTCTATTTTCCGATATCGTCGATTCCACACGCACCGTTGCCGAGAAGGGCGATGCTGCCTGGCGGAAAGTGCTCGACAGTCACGACCAGCTCTCGCTCGAACTTGTGCAAAGACACCGTGGGAAATTGATCAAGTCCACGGGCGATGGGTTTTTGGCGATCTTCGATGGACCAGGCCGCGCGGTGCGCTGTGCTTTGGCGATGAGCGCGGCCTCAAATCAAATGGGATTGCGCGTTCGCGCCGGCCTTCATACCGGGGAGATCGAAGTCAGAGGCCGTGATATCGGAGGTATCGCCGTTCATGCCGCCTCGAGGGTCATGGCGCAGTCGCCGCCAGACGAGGTCCTCGTGTCCAAGGTAGTGACCGACCTCACCGCCGGCGCTGGCCTGCAATTTTCAGAGCGTGGATCACACGAACTCAAAGGCCTGCCGGGTCGATGGGACCTGTTCGCGGCCAGCGTTTAGGGCCGCGCTGTTCGCGGCAGGGGCCGCCCGGTTCCAAGACTCGCGCTGCTTCTCTTACGGCAGCCGGCATATCGCTCATGTCCTGACGTGACTACGGAAGTGCTTTTGTCGCCGTAAAGGGATTGAACCCGCGTTCTGCAAGAGCAGCCCACGAAGCTGCGCCAAGATGCGGCAATCGGAAATAGAGTCGTGGCTTGGCCGGATCGGTGTCCAGCATGAACCCCGTCGGTAGCCCTCGGACACTCGTGGCATAGAACCCGCCATCCGGCGATCTCTGGGATTCGATGACAGCGAGCAACGATTTTGCCTCCCCAGTCCTGCCGAGCAATTCCAGCAAGAGAGCCATTTGGCCCGTCCCTTCGGTCCACACACCATCGCGGTCTTCACCGTAAGAAAAGCCCTTGTCGACACTCATTCGCTGTTCGGCGGTGGTCATTGCCGATGCAAATTTCTTGGCCGCTCCGGGGAGCGCCGTTAAGGGCCAGATTTGAGCATCCAGGGCCAAAATCGGATTGCGCGTGACGCCGTCCTCAGTGGTGCCTGCTGCGAAACAGGCGCACGCCGGATCCCACATCGTATCTACGAAGTGCTCGGCAGCTGTTGCCATGTCACGCCAGCGCGAATCACCTGTGCGGGTTGCAAGAAGGCCAAACGCGGCGGCGAGGTCAGTATTGTGTTCAGTCGATTTCCATGTCCGTACGTCGGGCGTCGGTTCGTGCCCAAAAGTGCCGCCCGTGAAACCGCCAGTACCGCGCGTGTCGGCCCATTGCGCGACCCAGGTGCCAAGCCGTGCCGCGCCATCGCGGAATCCGGAGCTGGCGCTCGCATCGTCAATCGACAGCAAAGCCAACATGGCCCATGCAACATTGCCGTTGTCGCTGCCCACCTGATAGCGGTCTTCCAACCACTTGTTCTGAGTATTGTCCCACCAGCCCGGAAGTTTGGCGGAGCCACTCGCCACCACACCCGCGGCGTAAGCGTTCCGGAGCCGTCCATCATGCCAGGTCCGGTCGTTATCGATGGCCCAGAGAATCGCCGCGCCGATCCGACGTGCTTTGTCTCGCTCGCCGCAACCGCCTAACGCGATGGCGGCCACCGCATTGTCATACAGGTATGCGGCGCCGTGGAGAGGCCCCGATTCCACGGTCGGATAGCTGGGCAAGAACAACGGCCCCGGCGGTGCCTTATCGATCAGACCAGCGAGGTACCCGCATGCAGACGCTTCTGGTGCGGCTAAAGCCCGTGGTGGAGTGGCGCCCATCATGATGATGAAAGTCGTTACGATCCATACGAAGCTTTCCATTCGGGCCACTTGCTGCTCTCCGGGGTGGACGATGATCCTATATCCCCATCGGCGATGTCTGGAAGTGGCCCGAAGGCGGAGATTGCCGTCGTGTCCGGCACGTCGGCAGTCGAGGCCAGACCGGACATCGGGCAGACGCAAGCAAATCGACGCGAATGACCCGAAGCTGACTTCCGCGCTACGCGGTCGCAAGCGCTTTGGCGAATGCAATGACGTGGTCTCTTTGCTCGATAAACTTACGAGCGCGAGGGATGGGATCATGCAGATACTGATCTGGTCCGCGCATCTGTCGCTTGTTCAAGTCCGCCGTAGAAAGCAGATTGAAATCCACCCTTTGGATTGCGCAGAGCCAGCCGTCATATTGGCTAGACCATACTCGCTTGTGATGCTCCAAGAGCCGGTCACGGATAGAATAGCCGTGATAGTCGAACGCAATGACGCCGTTGGTTAGGTAGACATGAGATCCTAAGAATCTTCCGGCCGAGATCACGCGCTCTGCATAAAAGCCGGGAAGCGGAGGCTGATCCAAGAAAACTCCAGCAAGGATATGACAGGCGCCGTACCCGAAGAAGATGCGGTCCAGCAGTGACCACCGTCGATGCGGGTCCGCCTTAATGCCCTGTTTGAGAACATACATCGCGGTCGCTCAATCCTGATTCGCGCGGAAGCAGCGTACCCAACAATCGGTGTATGCACTATGCAGGTCCGCCTTTGGCGCGTCGCTACTCTTCGTGCGCCGCGAAGCTTCGCGGTCACGTGCGGATGACCGAGACGCGCGTGTTGCAAAGAGGCTGGTTTAGATTCCGACTGATACCGCTGTTGGACATGCTCTATGCTTACAGTATGACGACTACGACACTGATGTACGGCGTAATACCGACCCGCCGCTCGTATTCGCTGATGTTTTTCTTCTCTAACCAGAAGATGCGGGCTTCAGTCCGGAAGGAGCAGACTGCCGAGGTCATGAAGCCCTTGGGGAGAGTGGCGCCATGGTGTTGCTCGGCCACGCGCGTGAACTCGACAGGGCATACAAGAAAGATCGGTCCAGGCTCATTGACCTCGTCGCGGAGCGCCGCAAGCTGGTCGCAGCCGGTTCGCCATAAACGAGGCTCCATTGCGGGCGGCTGCTTGTTTCCAACTTACCGCTTTTGGCCCGAAGCCGAAGGTCGCTTGACTCCCTGCTATGTCGGCTCTCAGTGGCAGACCGGACGCCAACGCCAGCCTATGTGTGCGGCTGCTCTTGACCGTTGGCCGAACAAGCCTGACGCAATGTCGGCTCTTGGGCGCGGACCGGACACGGGGCCGCGCTTGCCCTTACCGCCATTTGTGACCCAAAGCGGAGAAATACCTGCTTGCCGCGCATCAGAGACACAATGCTCCAGGCCCGGTTTGAGTTCGGCGCTCCCAGGCCGATGTGACGTGACGTCGCCCGAGATCATCAATCGTTGCCACCGATCGACCCCAGCCGTGGGAGGACATCGATCGGATCAAAATTCCTTGCCGATCAACCGGTCGACCGAGTAGCGACCGCCACCTCGGAAGACGATTGCGATGCACAGGAGGCACCACAGCAAGGCAAATTCATAACCTCTGACTGTCCAGAAGCAGCCGAACTGCGATTGGAAGAAGACGATGATGATCCATCATGTGGATGCTGATGATCAAGGCCGCGAGCATAACGTCGTCGCGCCTCTGCGGCGATACTCGCCTTCATCCCTTCCATGCTCTTTGGCTTGCCCGGATAGGTCAGCGATGCGAAGACGTCTGTCGTCTTGGCTGGCGGGAATAGCGGCTTATGGGAAGCCATGAGATGTCTTTGCCAAAACCCCAATCGTCGCGCATGATGCCATCCTGCCCCTGTTTTGCCCGACGAGTCAAACCTTATTTCGGAAAATGCGTAACCCGTTGGTCCGACTGATGCCGGCTACTGTGCATGGGGTTGTTTTCGACATTTTTGATTGAGCCGGTCCAGAACCCGGCGGGGCGTCGACAATCGCCCCGCGACCGGGTCGTTCAGAAACTGGATCATTCAGGAGGATGGATGGTGGGCGCACAAGGGATCGAACCTTGGACCTCTCCCGTGTGAACCACAATCGGTAGACCCCAGCTAACCAAATCCAGCCATAGTTGAGATGTAAAAAGCTCGTTAATTGACGTTGGTTACGGCCCTGTGTGGCCATAGGAGGCCATAGGTGGCCTTACTACATTTTGTATGCCCCCGTTGTGCCCGCCGAGGATTTTCCCTTCGGGCACAAAAACGGGGGAGGTCTGAGGTCCGGTTCTGTTCGAGGGGTGACCGCCGTTGTTGCGGGGCACACCGGGGCAGAGAGAGGGAGGAATGATGACGGAGCCAGCCAACCAGCTGACACTCACCGATGCGGTGATCCGCAATGCAGTGCTGCCGCCGGGCAAGGCGCAGCATTATCTCCATGACGACAAGCTGCCCGGCCTCGCTTTGCGGATGCGCGCCACCGGTGGCCGGACCTGGGTCTACCTCTTCACCAAACCCGGGGTGAGGGGGACCCAGCGCAAGACTCTCGGCGCTTGGCCCAAATATAATGAGAAGGCCGCGCGCAAGGCCGCCACCATCGCCGCAGGCGAGGTCGTCAAGGGCTTGGACCCGAATGACGCGAAGCGCGCGGCGAGGCGGCAACAGGCAGCCGAGAAGCAGAGCACCACGCTCGCAACCCTCATTACTGAAGCTGGTCCCTACCAGACGTCCTTGACCGAACGTCAAGTGGTCAACTGGAAGCCAGCAATGTCGGCGTTGCGGCGCGGGCTCAAGGATCACGCCGAGAGCGGCGTGGGGGACCTGACACGACGGCAGATCATGGCTGCGGTCGACAAGATTGCCAAGACCGGTAAGCGCGGCGCAGCCAAGGACTTGCGCAAGCACGTGCATACCTTCCTCGAATGGTGCGTCGGCGAAGGTTATGTCGAGCACAACGTGCTCGCCGGCTATCGCGCGCCCAAGGAAACCCGGGCGCAAAGGGTCGGACGCCGAACGAAGGGTCGCGCGCTGAGTGATGAGGAAATCATCAAGGTCTGGGATGCAACCGGCAAGCTCGGGGCTTTCGGTCTCCTGGCACGGATGTGCCTGCTCGGTGGCCCGCGGCGCAGTGAGCCTACGATGATCGAATGGCGAAAGCATATCATGGATGACCGTATTACTTTCGATGCAGCGTGGACCAAGATGGGGCTACACCACGATGTGCCGCGCACTCACCTGGTTGACGAGATGCTCACGGCCGCGAAGCATTTCCAGCGGGCAACCTCCGACTATGTCTTCCCGTCGCCAAAGACGGGCGGCCAGATGTCCGGCTTTACCAAGATGGTCAACCGCCTGGTCAAGGAAGCGAGCGTCGCCAAGTTCACCATGCATGACTTGAGGCGCAGCTTGCGCACCATCATGTCACGCTGTGGCTACGACAACGAAATCCAGCGGCTGTGTGTTGGGCAAAAGCCAAGCGGAATCGATCAGGTCTACAATCATGACGAACAGTGGATCATCCGCAAGATGGCGTTCGAAGCGGCTCACGACTACATTGCCGAGTTGGTCGGTGCGAAACGGGTCGGCAAAATCGTGCGTCTGCAGCGGACGAATCCGCTTGACCCGATCAAGGCCGAGCTCCTCGGGCGTCTCCGTGAGCATTTTGCGGCTGAGGCGCCTTAGTAGCTCCATTGCACTTGGCCAGACAGTCAACAGTGCATCAACACGATAGAGCGGCTGCCATCGATATATCGCCATTTCAGCGGATGGTTCGGATTGCGCCGCCACTGCTCCCGTGCTGTTGTCGGCAGGCAATGACTCGCGATCGCACGTCAGCGGCGTACGTTTCAACAATCTGCTAGTCGACGCTGTTGGTCCGTTTTGACAACCGAGCGGTGAGCCAGCTGCCACTATCACCAGACGGACAAAAGCTCCGATCTGAGATGGTCGGGCCTTTCGATCGGACCCGCGCCGGGCGTGCAAGATCTTCAAGCGGACTCTGTCGCGCGTTCGACTGATAATTATAGGTTCGGATGCTCGATCGAGGGGAGCGGCTTCGAACAGCCCGAAGCTTGCGCGTCCATAACCGGCACAATCCGCACCAGCCGGAAACCTGCGCGGTGTAACAGCGACCGATACTCGGCATTGCTCAAGCCTTTTGCTGCGGTGTGGTGGCAAGCTTTTCAAAAGATGCAGCAGTGCTGTCCTTTTGACCCCCAAATCCATGGTGATACTGTTGTAAGGGCGGTCTGTCCGGGAGGACACAATGCGATGGTTTGACCGGCTGTTTGGAAGGGGGTCGGCGCCTGCTAGCAGACTCTTTGCGAGATTTGGGCGGAAATCGCGGGCACCCACAGATCCTGATCTTCTGAAGATTGCCAAAGACCGAAAAGGGCATATTTCGCGAAGAGCCGTGAGAGATGAATATAACCGGCTGCTTTTGGAGAAGTACGCGCACGACAGGTCCTGATTTTAATCTCGTCCGGTGGTCCCACTGCGTGCCAGCGAAGCTCTTCGTCTCGGCGGCTTCTTTCTCGCCTCGCTTATTGGCCCTCAACGGGACAGGCTGACTGCCGTCATCGAGAGCCGTTGCCCTCCAAGGGACGCTTACGTGAAATCTCCCGCCCTCGAGTTAGCTTGAAAATAAAGTGCAGGCCAATGTCGTCATTGTCAGTCAGGTATGACCCATGAAGCGATGGCGCTACGTCAGTATCGGCAGCATGGTTATCGCCATGGGTCTGGTTTTTGCCGGGGCCGTGGTGGTCGGTCAATCGCACGGCCGTCAGACGCCATAGCGACATCGGTAACGCGTACTCCGGAGCTTATGGAGCGTGCGTGGCACCTGCCCGTGTCAGCTACATCTCAAAGACACGTTAACTGCAGTCAAATGGCTCTCGCTGCGGACCTGCAGCTGTTGCGAATGCGTACCGGTCGCTTGGCGAGGCGGCAAGGACGGAGGGCCAGGTGATGGCCGGTACATGGAGCTGATGGACAGGCGTATGCATCATGGGTCTCACGCTCGATGAGCTGGCCAAAGTCGCCCGGGGCCAACACGAGCCGAAAAGTCAGGGTCCTACGCGATCTCAGTGAGAACCAGTTTCTAGAGCATCTCCGTCGGTCCAATGATCCGGGCCACGCTACATCGTCAATTTCGATCGTACTCGAATTTTTCGTTCAGGTGGCGGACATCATCCCCCAATTGGGGGCTATTTCGAAGCCGAGGACGTCGTCTTCGTGCTCGATGTCAGCTTCAACTTTCAGCCATGGCTGATCGAGCGGAAGCGGCTGTTCGACGCTGTAAATACGTTCGACGGCGATAAGAAGCGCGGCCTGCTGTTGGTAGAGTGATGCCACACTGCATCTCGCCTGTGGGCCCATACCTGACCTTGTCGCCAAACTTTGCGACCGCCGCTTTTGAACCTGGCTGTGTGAAAAGCCACGAGTCGGCTACGATTCCTCCGTTTCCTGATGGGGGGGATACGGATGGGACGCTTTGTTGAAGGCGCGGACAGATCCCAGCCGACGCTCCGCCCGTCGGGAGGGCCGAGATGGGCGAAGGCGGCAGTCGAAGCAAGTACACTTTCGGATCGGTTTACCAGCGACACCGGACGGTGCGCCTGGCCCGAATGGCCCTCGGTTTGGTCCATGTAAGTTGAAGGATCTTGAATCCGTTGTGCTGAGGACCCGTGACGTGAGCGTCATCATCCCTGACGTTTCAGAAAGCCGCGGCTTCATAAGAACGAAAACCGCCTCACGAGGTTAGAGAGCAAACTGCGAGGTGAGATCATGCGTCGATCAGATATGGCTGCCATCCTGCTTGTAGTCTCTAGTTTCATGCCCGTTGCTGCCTCTGCTCAGCAAACAGCGCCTGATGCTAACCAAACTTCTCCCCAAGCTCGGCCGGAAGTAGCGCCGCAACAGCCGGACAAAGTCCAAGCGCAAAAGACCCCCGTTCAACCAGACCGTACACCGCAACAGTCAGAACAGGCACGGGATCGCGACCGCCAGAGCGCTGAGGACACCCGCATCAATCGAGATTGGACCACCCGGCAAAGTCGCGGCGATGACCGCATGGATATGGATCGCATGCGTCAGATGCATCGGCAGATGGGCCGTATGATGGACCAAGACGAGGACCACCGAACGATCGGCCAAAACTGGCGTCGCGAGGATGATGATATTGACCGCGGTTCTGGATACGCTTCGCCGGGCCGCGGCGAGGGACGGTATGAAGGCCGGTATCATGGAGAAATGCGGCCTTATCCTCGCGTCAAAACCTGCATCGAGTATGAAAACGGCGACGAGTTCTGCCGATATCGGGATTAACCGATGCGTTGGGCTTCCAGCATCACACGACTGCGGCACCGGCGGCTCGCTGGTGAACGCCAGCGCAGAGAAACCCGTGATCGGCGGGACCTTTGTTGATTGAGGCGAGTTCCTCCATCGGGGTTGCGGTTTTGTCCCCGGGAGACGGAGTAACGAGCGTGAGGGGCAGCCGGATCAGGCGAAGGATCGAGAAGCTTGGACCTTACCAGTCACTCGCCGTCTTAGCCGTACCTGTGTGCACGGTGGAGCCCGCCAAACTGTTGGGCGTGGCTCTCGTCGGAGAGGACCACTGGGTGACTGGTACGGTAATGATCGTGCTGGCCTATGCGTTGAGCTTGGCTTTTGTTCACCGGCTATTCCTGATCGTAAAGCCCAAGCTGCTCAGCCTCCATTGGTTCGCACGCGCCTGGGAATGGTTCGTGACGCGCTCAAGAATGTTGGCACCGTAATTCAGCTCATCAGCACGGTTTCCCCCACGCGCACGTCCTTGTTCCGCAGGAGCGCGCGTCGCCGAGCCGCGCCCGCGACTGATCGCCAAGAACACATCAAGGTCAGGGATATCTCCGAGTGATGCACTTCGGGCCAGCAGACGGCACGGCCATTGCCTCGAGAAATCGAAGTCGCACCGCGCTAGGGCTAATGGCTGGGCCGTGAATGCGCAGCTCCGCCACATTTCGCCGTCTGTCCCGATTAAATGCGGTCCACTGGGACGGCGAACACATATCCGACGCCGCGCTCGGTCTGTATCACACGCGGGGCACTAGGATCACGCTCGAGCTTGCGCCGCAATCGAAGAATCTGCACGTCAATGCTGCGATCGAAGACATCTTCGTGAACGCGGGTCGCCTGCAGCAGTTGCTCGCGGCTAAGCGGACGTTGTGGCGCTTCGAGAAATGCAAGCAGCATCGCATACTCCCCCTTCGTCAAAGCGACGGGGGTGCCGGCCGGGTCAGTCAACTGTCGGATCCTGCGGTCGAGCTGCCAGCCGGAAAATCGAAAGCGTCCCCGCTCGGGGGCACGAGCCGGAGCGGCTCTTCCGGCATCGAACCGTCGCAGTATCGCGCGGACACGCGCAAGCAACTCGCGCAGGTTGAATGGTTTCGTCAGGTAGTCGTCGGCACCGAGCTCCAATCCGACCACGCGGTCGATGTCATCGCGGCGGTGACCGGTTATGATGATGACCGGTACGTCGGAGCCAAGCCGGACCTCTCGCAACAGGTCGAGACCGTCCTCGAGCCCGAGCCGAAGATCGAGGATCACCAGGTTAACCTCGGTATCGCCGAGCCGGTCGACCATCTCCTGGCGATTGGACGCCAGCAGGGTACGGATGTTGTTCTCTCCGAAATAGTTTAGGATCATGCGCTGTAAGGCAGGGTCGTCCTCTACGACGAGAACGCACACCTGACGCTCAACGTTTCCGCGAAGGCCTGCGTCCGTCGACGATGAACCGCCCATCACGCTCAACCCTTCCGCCGATCCTCCGAGCGCTAGCGACCTCGATCCGCTGGCGCGGAATTTCATTGCTCTATCTCTGCCTCATTACCGCGGGACTGGCCGCCGCTCAATCGCCAAACCCTCCGGTGGGCGCCGTCCAGGAGCCGATCACGCCAATTCCCCTTGCCCATGGCCAGGAGCTACAGCGGGTGTTGCTCGGAGAGAAGTTGTTCAGCGACAAACGGCTATCTCGCAGTAGCACACAAAGTTGTTCGTCATGCCACGACATAGGAACCAACGGCGCCAGTGCCAACATCAGCGACACTCGAGAGGGGCAAACATCGGCCCTCAACACGCCCACGGTCTTCAACGCGGGCTTAAATTTTCGTCTGAACTGGGAGGGAAACATGCGCTCGCTTGAGGAAGGGGCCGAGCACATCCTGCGCAATCCCGCGATCATGGGGTCGAGCCCGGACGAAGTCGCCGCCAGGATGCGCGACGACCCGGAAATCGCAAGACAATTCCGCGATGTCTACGGCAAGGAGCCCGACGCTGCCGCCGTAGTGGATGCGCTCGTCTCGTACGAGCGATCCCTCACCACGCCGAACAGTCGCTTCGACCGGTGGCTCACTGGAGAAACCGATGCGATTAGCGCAGAGGAATTGTCTGGCTATCAATTATTCAAATCGCTGGGCTGTGTCACTTGCCATCAAGGTGTCAACGTCGGCGGCAACCTGTTTCAGAGACATGGCGTGTTTCACCCGCTGGGCTCGCCAGCTCCCGAACTGCTCCGCGTGCCGAGCCTGCGAAACGTTGCGGCCACGGCGCCCTATTTCCACGATGGCAGCGCGCCGACGTTGCCCGAGGCGGTGAAGGCGATGGGCGTGGCCCAGCTAGACCGCATCCTGACAGACCAGCAAACCTCGGCCATCGTGGCGTTCCTTAAGACATTGACCGGCACCTATCGAAATGAAGAGCTGCGGCCGGCCGCGCCCGGTACCGGCAACGTGCGGCCATGAGGAATTTGCCAGGCGTATTTGGAGTTTCGCTGCTGCTAACCCTGCTGACCTGGCTGTTGCTGCGTGGGATCGATTCAAACGCGCCGGCCTACGCGGCGATCTTGCGGGTGTTCGACGATTATGCGCTTGCCGAAGCCTCGCTCCACCGAGACGTTCTGCAGGCGCGGACCGGGCTGCTGCGCGACTACGACAGTCTCGTCATCGCGGCACGGGACATGGAAGAGGCGGTCAGTCGGCTTCGCGCCCACGCCCAAATCGAGCGTCTCGATACCGGCCCGGTTGACCTTCTCGGAGCCGCGGTTATCCGCCAGGAAGAATTGATGGAGCGATTCAAGACCAGCAACGCATTGCTGCAGAACTCGCTATCCTATATTGGTCTGCTGAGCACAAGTCCGGCATTCCGCGTGCACGACGAGCATCTCGCCGCAGCGGCCGCCGAACTGGGGGCCGCGATCCTTTACCTCGCGCGCGACACGTCGGCCGACGCTCTCAAGGCGCTCCAACAACGGATTAACGGGTTTGCGGCACAGGCCCCCGCCGACGGGCCAGACGCGGAAGTCGCTCGTGCGATGCTGGCGCATACGCGGCTGCTGTATGGCCTCTTGCCCGAGATCGACGCGACGCTGAAGGCTTTTATCGCGGTGCCCGGCGGACACTACCTGCAGGCGGTCCGCATTGTATTCTCCAGTCACCGTTCAGCTGTCGAAGCCTCCGAGCAGCGCTTCAGGCTCCTGTTGTATTTGGTATCCTTGCTGCTGGTGGTCGTCCTGGTATTCGTCGGGGTTCGGCTTCGTGCCCGCGCCCTTGCGTTGCGCCGACGCGCCGCGTTCGAACACGTGATCGCCGAGAATTCGACGCGTCTGATCAACTGCTCGCCGGCCGAGACCGGGACGCGATTGAAGCAGGTGCTTTGTGAGTTTAGCCGTGTCGTCAATGCGGATCGCGCCTATGTGGTTCTGGACGAGAAGCCGGTCCGGATACACGCATGGTCAAGGGATGGAGTAACGTTTCCGCCCGGCTGGCCTCGACAGGCACTCTCAGTCGCCGAGCAGCTTGGCGCAGGTGAAAGTGTGACCATTGCGGACGCGAGCGCGTTGCCGGTTGGTGCGGCCAGGGACGCGCTGACGGAGGCCGGCGTGCGTGCCTGGGCTTGTTTGCCCTTGGTCCGACCGGGGCGGGTACGCGGGATCATGGGTTTTGATCGCTTCCGGCCGATAAGAAACAAGATTTCTCCTGTCCCGATCACGCAGCTTGCTGGTGATGCCGTGGCCAACGCGCTCGAGCGCGAATTTCTGGAACGCGAGCAGGGCAAGCTCACGACGCGGCTCGAGCGGGCCCGTCGCATGCAGGTAATCGGATCACTGGCCAGCGGGATTGCGCATAACTTCAACAACATCATCGGCGCCATCCTCGGCTATTCGGAGATGGCGGAGCCGCAACTCATCCGCGGTACCAAACCGGCCCAGCATATCGATGAGATCCGCCGGGCCGCCGAGCGCGGTCGCGATCTCGTTGACAATATTCTGACGTTCGGCCGTCGGGCCGACGGGCGTGCCCGACCGCTGGAGGTGCGCACCTTGTTCGAGGAGGCTGCCTCATTGCTGCGGGCATCGCTGCCACCGGATATTGAACTGGTCTTCGAAGAAGTCGCTGCTGACGTCGCAGTATCAGGCGAGCCTGCACAGCTGCAGCAATTAATCCTCAATCTTTGCAGCAATGCCGCGCAAGCGATGGATGACAACGGGTGCATTCGGGTGGCCGCGAAGAGCGAACACGTGGCCGCTCTCGTTACTATGAATGACGGCGAACTCTCACCCGGCCACTACGTTTGCATTTCCGTAACTGATGATGGAGGCGGAATCGACGAACGCGTCGCGCGACGAATGTTCGAGCCGTTCTTCACCACGCGTGTCGCAGGAACCGGTCTCGGTCTCGCAACGGTTCGCGAAATCGTTCGTGATCATGATGGAGCCATCAACGTTCAGAGTGAACTGGGTTGCGGAAGTCGATTTGAGATTTGGCTGCCTGCCGTGGCGGCAGACACAATCGCGGCGGATAGTGGGTCGGCGCTGCAGCTAGGATCCGGCGAAACCGTGTTGATCGTCGAAAGCGAGCGAGATCGCCTGCTCCGCGATGAAGAAAAACTGGCGGCGTTGGGCTACGAGCCGGTCGGGTTTGAGCTCGCGGCGGATGCCCTTGCGGCATGCCGTTTCGAACCCCATCGGTTCGACATCATCCTGGTCAGCCAGGGTTTGCAGCCTGAAGCCGCCCTGAATCTGGCGCTGGCCCTGCATGAAGCATCGCCGCTACAGCCGGTACTGCTAGCGACCGCGGTCGACGCCGGCATCGACGTGCTGGCGCATTCTGGAATCTCCGAGGTGCTGCGGTGGCCCCTCGACCATACGGAGCTAGCCTCGGCATTGGCGCGCTGCTTGCGAACGCCCGCCAGGTTACAGCCGTAACACAATTATCCTTTCCTGAAATACTTCCGTAGCGCTGGGGCGCCACTACTGGTCGCCCTGCAACCGCGCATGCGCGCCTCAAATCACGGAGGTGACAACGGCTACCAGATCGAGTCCTTCGCCAGGCCTGTTGGCGACCTGCGGCCTCGATGTGAGCGCCGGAATCTCCTGAACATAACTTTCAGCACGAAATCCCAGCAGATCCATCATCCCCAACGCGCATTTGCACAACAATCGACTCTGAAAAGGACGACCACGATGGCCATCACAGCTTCTTTTTCCTCTCGCACTGGCACGCTGTCGGTGTTTGGCGACGCGATCGACGACAGCATCGTCGCCAGCCGCGACCCAGCAGGCAAGATTCTTATCAACGGCGGCGCGGTTACCGTCCTTGGCGGCACGCCGTCGGTTTCCACCACCACGCTGATTCAACTGTTCGGCCAAGGCGGCAATGACACGATTGCAGTCGACGAAACCAACGGTGCAATGCCCGCCGTTCAGCTGTTCGGCGGGGATGGCAACGACACCCTGATCGGAGGCTCCGGGAACGACCTGCTGTTCGGCCAGGCCGGCAATGACACGCTGCTCGGCAAAGGCGGCGACGATCTGCTGTTCGGTGGCGACGGCAACGACACGCTGATCGGTGGCGCTGGCAACGACCAGATGTTTGGACAGGCCGGCAACGATCGCATGATCTGGAACCCGGGCGACGGCACCGACCTGATGGAGGGCGGCGACGGCAACGATACCGCCGAAGTCAATGGCGGCAATGGGGCCGAGATCTTCACGCTCACCGCCAACGGCAGCCGCGTACGTTTCGACCGCATCAGCCCGGCGCCGTTTTCGCTCGACATCGGCACCACCGAGAATTTCGTGCTCAACATGAACGGCGGCGATGACGTCTTCACCGCCGGAAACGGTCTCGCCAACCTGATCAGCCTCACCGTCGACGGCGGCGCCGGCAACGACACCATCACCGGCGGCGACGGCAACGACACGCTGCTCGGCGGCGATGGCAATGACGTCATCACCGGCGGCCGCGGCAACGACGTTGCACGCCTCGGCAGCGGCGATGACACTTTCGTCTGGAATCCAGGCGACGGCAGCGACACTGTCGAAGGCCAGGACGGCACCGATACGCTCCAATTTAACGGCGCCAACATCAGTGAGAGCATGAACATCACGGCCAATCACGGCCGGGTCAAGCTCACCCGCGACGTCGGCAACGTCACCATGGATCTGAACGGCATGGAGCATATCAACGTCGCGGCTCGCGGCGGAGCCGACAACCTCACGGTCGGCGACCTCACCGGTACCGGTGTTACCCAGGTCAATATCGACCTTGCGGGAGTGCCCGGCAGCGGCGTAGGCGACGGCGCGGCCGACACCGTGACCGTCAACGGCACCGCCGCCAATGACAGCATTCAAGTAACTGGAACGGGAGGCTCGGTCACGGTGGCCGGTTTGCCGGCGACGGTCACCCTTACAGGCGCGGAGGGCGCAAACGACCGGCTCACCATCAACGGCGGTGCTGGCAACGACGTCATCAGCGCAGCCGGTCTCGCCGCCGGAAGTGTGCAGCTCGTGATCGATGGCGGGGCCGGCAATGACACCATCTCCGGCAGCGCCGGGGCCGACCGTCTGATCGGCGGCGACGGCAATGATACCGTGATCGGCGGCCGTGGCGACGACTTCGCCGATCTCGGCAACGGCAATGACACCTTCATCTGGAATCCGGGTGACGGTAGCGACATTGTCGAAGGCGGGGCCGGCACCGATACGCTGGTCTTTAACGGTGCCAACATCAACGAGAACATCGACATCTCCGCCAATGGCTCGCGGGTGAGGATGTTCCGTGACGTGGGCAACGTCACCATGGACCTCGGCGGCGTGGAGCATATCCAGCTCGCTACCCTCGGTGGGACCGACACCGTCAATGTCGGCGACCTCACGGGAACCGACACCAAGCAAGTCGCAATCGACTTGTCAGGCATGCTGGGCAGCGGTCAAGGTGACGGCCTTGCCGACACCGTAAACGTCAATGGCACCGCTGGTGACGACAAAATCACTATCGCCAGCAGCGGTTCATCGGTTGTCGTCAACGGGTTGGCTGCGCAGGTGACGATCAACGGCACCGACGTCAGCCTCGATCAACTCGTCGTCAATGGAGGTGCCGGAAACGACATCATCAACGCTTCCGGGCTCCATGCCGGGCAGGTCAACCTCACCATCAATGGCGGTGACGGCAACGACATCATCACCGGCAGCGCCGGCAACGACACCGTCACCGGCGGCCGCGGGAATGACATGGCCTCGATGGGAACGGGCGACGACACCTTCGTCTGGAATCCCGGAGACGGCAGCGACGCGGTCGACGGCGGCGCGGGCAACGATACGCTCGTGTTCAACGGCTCAATTGCCAACGAGAGCATGGAGATCTCGGCCAATGGCAGAGGGGCGACGCTCACCCGCGACGTCGGTCAGGTCACGATGAATCTCACCAACATCGAGACCATCGATGTCAACGCCCTGGGCGGCGCGGACACCATCACGGTGGACGACTTGTCCAAGACCAGTGTCAACCACGTCGCCATCAACCTGGAATCGACGCCAGGCAGTGGTGTCGGCGACGGCCAGGTCGACACGGTCGTTATCAACGCGACCAACGCCAGTGACGTGATCAACATCAGCGATAACAACGGTGTGGTCACGGTGACGGGTCTTGCCAATGACGTGACGATCACCGGTTTCGAGGCAACCGATCGTCTCGTCATCAATGGCCTCGGCGGCGATGATGTCATCATTGGGTCCACGCTCTCGGCAAACGTGCAGCTCATCGCCAATGGCGGCGACGGTGCCGACGTCCTGCTTGGTGGTGCCGGCAACGACACCCTTAGCGGCGGAGCTGAAGATGACATTCTGATCGGCGGAGGCGGTCAGGATATCCTCGACGGTGGGTCTGGCAACAACATCCAGATCCAGGCGCCGGTGAGCCGAGCCGCCGCCGTTGCGACAAGCTCGCCGGCCGCGGGTGCCGCCTTGCTTGGTCAGTTCATGGCGTCGAGCCTGGTCTCGGCGGGAGAAGGTCACGATGCGGTCCCGATCGCCGATCCCTCGGCGACCCAGCAGTCGCAGCTCGCACTGCCGCACGCTGCCTGAGCTGAAACCACTTCGCCCTGGAGAGCACCATGAAAATCGAAACCAACGGCCCGAGACCGACCGATCCAGGTCTCGAGGCGCTTGTGACGCTGCTGCATCTCCAGGGCGTTGCGGCCGATGCCGGACAGATCGCGCATCGGCTCGGAACGGACAAGATCGGCGCACCGGAGATGCTCCGATGCGCCAGGGATCTCGGCCTTAAGGCACGCGCCTACCGAACCGATTGGTCACGGCTGGGTGGCACGCCCTTGCCCGCCATCGCATCGCTCCGCGATGGCGGATTCCTGCTCCTCGCCAAGGCAGGCGAGGAAAGGGTGCTGGTGCAGTCGCCGCTGGCGCCCCGGCCTGTGTTGATGACGCGGGACGAACTCGTATCGGTCTGGGATGGTGGTCTGATCCTGATGGCCCGGCGCGCCGGATTATCGGATATCACCCGGCGGTTCGACATCACCTGGTTCCTCGCCGCGATTCAGAAATATCGACGTCTCTTGGGCGAAGTCTTGGTCGCCTCGTTCTTCCTGCAGCTGCTCGGCCTGGTCTCGCCACTGTTCTTCCAGGTGGTCATTGACAAGGTGCTGGTGCATCGTTCTCTAAGCACCCTCGACGTTCTCGTGCTCGGGCTGGTGACGATCTCGGTCTTCGAAACCGTACTGGGAATCCTGCGCACCTATCTATTCGCGCACACCACGAACCGCATCGACGTCGAACTCGGCGCGCGGCTGTTTCACCATTTGCTGGCTTTGCCGATGGCCTATTTCCAGGCGCGGCGGGTCGGCGATTCCGTGGCGCGGGTCCGTGAATTGGAAAACATCCGCAACTTCCTCACCAGCTCGGCGCTGACGCTGGTTATCGACCTGCTTTTCACTTTTGTCTTTCTCGGGGTGATGTTCTTCTACTCGCCGTTGTTGAGCTGGATCGTGCTTGGGTCGTTCCCGTTCTATATCGCGATCTCAGCCGCGGCGACGCCACTGTTCAGGCGACGGCTGGATGAGAAATTCCGCCGCGGCGCCGAGAACCAGGCGTTCCTGGTCGAGAGCGTCACCGGAATCGAGACGGTGAAAGCGATGGCGGTCGAACCGCAGATGCAGCGCCGCTGGGAAGAGCAACTCGCCGGCTACGTGGCCGCGAGCTTCCGGGTCTTGAGCCTCGGCAATAGCGCGAGCCAGACCGTGCAGCTGGTCAACAAGATCGTGATGGCGAGCCTGCTGTATTTCGGCGCCAGGCTCGTGATTGACGGCAGCCTTTCGGTCGGCGAACTCGTCGCTTTCAACATCCTGGCCGGTCGGGTGAGTGCGCCGGTGCTGCGTCTCGCACAGATATGGCAGGATTTTCACCAGGCGCGCCTGTCGATCGCCCGGCTTGGCGACATCCTCAACACCACCGCCGAGCCGAGCTATTCGGCCGGTCGCGCTCGGCTGCCGGCGATCCGCGGCGATATCAAGTTCGACCATGTCTCGTTCCGCTATCGCATCGATGGGCAGGAAGTTCTGCACGACGTCTGTTTCGACGTGCCGGCAGGCCAGACCATTGGCATCGTCGGCCCTTCGGGATCGGGCAAGAGCACGTTCGCGAAACTGGTCCAGCGGCTGTACGTTCCGGAGCGAGGCCGTGTGCTGGTTGACGGCATGGATCTGGCGATGGCCGATGCCGCCTGGCTGCGCCGCCAGATCGGCGTCGTGCTGCAGGAGAACGTGCTGTTCAACCGCTCGGTCCGTGACAACATCGCGCTCGCGGAGCCGGCGATGCCGATGGAGCGCGTGGTCGCCGCGGCGCGGCTCGCGGGCGCGCATGAGTTCATCCTCGAGCTCGCCGACGGCTACGATACCGTGGTCGGCGAGCGCGGCTCGACGCTATCCGGCGGCCAGCGCCAGCGCATCGCCATTGCGCGCGCGCTGGTCACCAATCCACGGATCCTGATCTTCGACGAGGCGACCAGCGCTCTGGACTACGAGAGCGAGCGCATCATCCAGCACAACATGAAGGCCATTGCCAACGGGCGGACGGTGCTCGTGATTGCGCACCGGCTTTCAACGGTCCGGACGGCGGATCGCATCGTCACGCTAGACCGAGGCCGACTGGTCGAGGACGGCAGCCACGACACTTTGATCAAAACCGGCGGCCGGTATGCATCGCTGCATCGCTTGCAAGGGGGCTTCCATGAAGTCAACTGAATCACTGTTGCCCGCCGCGCCCACGCCACGCGTGGTCCCGTTCCGGTCTCCGCGACACCGGCGCGGCGAACAACTGGCATTTCTGCCGGCTGCACTTGAAATTGTGGAAACGCCGCCGTCGCCGATCGGACGCGCCATCGCGACCGCCATCATTGTGCTGTTCTGCACAGCGCTGCTGTGGGCCTGGTGGGGCACCATTGATATTGTCGCGGCGGCAACGGGAAAAATCCTCCCCAGCGGTCGTACCAAAATCGTGCAGCCGTTCGAGACCGGCGTGGTGCGTTCGATCCGGGTCCAGGATGGGCAAGCGGTCAAGGCCGGCGACGTCCTGATCGAGCTCGATCCGACGGCCAATGAAGCCGAGCGCGACCACTTGCACAACGATCTGCTTGCCGAGCGGCTCAACATCGCACGATTGCGCGCGGCGCTTTCCGACGGCGATAATCCCATGGGTGAATTTGTGCCGCCGAACGGCGCAGAGCCCGAGCTGATCGGCACCCAACGCCAGCTTTTGCTGAACCAGGTGACCGAACATCGAGCCAAACTCGCAGCACTTTTCCGTCAACAGGCGCAGAAGGAAGCTGAGCAGGCGACCACGGTAGCAACGATCCACAAGCTCGAGACGATCATTCCCGTGATCCAGTCGCGCGTCGAGATTCGGAAGACGTTGGTCGAGAAAGAGCTGGGCTCGAAGCTGAGTTATTTCGAGGTGGTACAGCTGCTGGTCGAGCAACAAGAGGAGTTCAATGTGCAGAAGAGCCATCTGCATGAGACCGAAGCCGCCGTTGCCGCCATTCGCGAGACGCGCGGTCAGGCCGTGGCCGAATATCGGCATACCCTGTCCGACGAACTCGCCAAGGCCGAGCAGAAGGCCAGCGGGCTCGCCCAGGATCTGATCAAGGCGGAGCAGAGAACCAGGCTGCAGCTGTTGACCGCCCCGGTGGACGGCGTCGTGCAACAACTCGCGGTTCACACGGTCGGGGGCGTGGTGACGGCAGCGCAGCCCCTGGTGGTGGTGGTGCCGAGCGACAGCCGGCTGGAGATCGAGGCCATGGTGTCAAACAGCGACATCGGCTTCGTTCGAGCCGGACAACAAGCCGAGATCAAGGTCGATACCTTCAATTTCACCCGCTATGGCCTGTTGCATGGCCAGGTCATTTCGGTGTCGCAGGACGCCGTAATTCGTGACCGCCAGGACCGCACCGGTGAACGGCCGCTCGCGGCTACCAGCGAATCCAGTGAGCCGAAAGGTCAGGAGTTGAACTACAGCGCGCGCATCTCGCTCGACCGCACCCGAATGCAGATCGACGACAGGATGGTCAACTTGTCGCCCGGCATGGCGGTGACGGTCGAGATCAAGACCGGATCGCGGAGCGTCCTGAGCTATCTTCTGTCGCCGTTGCGCCGCTATCGCCAGGAGATGCTGCGCGAACGCTGAATGCCGGCTGCGTTAAGGATGAGGTCGAGACATAACCATGTTTGGATCTAAACTGGAGAGAATCGATGATTGGTGTCTTAAAACTGACGGTCGCCGTGGTCTGCCTCGTCGGTGCCTGGCTGGTCGCCAAGGTGTCGGCGGAGAGTACTGGATCGATCGTCGCGCGCGCCGGCGCAGTGATCGCAACATTTCATGCCGAGGGCGCCCAGATCTACCAGTGCCGGCCGGAGTCCGAAAAATATCCGTCGGAGCCTCGCGCGCTCAGCTGGCAATTTCGCGAGCCGGTTGCCACGCTCATCGCCGACGGGAAGTCGATCGGCTTGCACTCTGCCGGTCCGAGTTGGGATCACATCGACGGCAGCGGCGTGAAGGCCAGAGTGGTCTCCGCCGCGCCCGGCGAGACTGCAAACGACATTGCCTGGCTGAGGCTTGACACCATTGAACATCGCGGCAGCGGCGTACTGTCCGAAGCCGCGACGGTCGAGCGCATCAACACCAAAGGTGGCATGACGCAAGGACCTTGTGAAACTGCAGGCGCTTATCTCAGCGTTCCCTATTCCGCTGACTACGTTTTCTTGCGCAACAACAGCTGACCGGGGGTACCAGACAACAGCGGGGCGGGGCTACAGGAACTGTGCAGAGGCCATTTCGGTTTGCAAGCTGGGACTCGAATTTCCGCGCTTGCACCGGAAATCCGTGCAGCGACGATTCCGACCTTCTCAGGCGTGCCCGCCGGACTTACCGCGCTGTGCCTCGGTGCCGCGATGGCATCCTGATAATTTCGTTAAGCCAACGCTCGGAGCCGCGGGCCCTTCCAGCATCAGTGCCACGTCGCAGGCAGGCCGCGGCTTGCTGAACAGAAGGCACTGCCAGTCGGTTCGCGCTGGCCCGCCTAACCGCACATACGAAGGCCGCAGCGGGAGGTTAAATCGCTGCGGCCCGCGCAGGTCAAAAAAAGCCGGGTTAAATAGACAAGTGAAATATGGACCAGCCCCGGGATCTAAAAACCTACTCCGTCATGTGTCCGGTGCAACATAAAATCGTTGTTTCCATTAACGGAACCGGGTTGCTGTTGCAAAATGGATGACAGCGCACTTGACATGGACGGGATGCACGCCCGATCGCCGAGAAGCTCCGTCGCAACCGCCTCAGTCGGCGTGCTCTTAGGTCTGTCGATCTATGTTAGTTCGCGGGCGGCTCCAGCGTGACAGGGTGTTCCCAACGGGGAACGAGCACGATGGACTACCGCGCTTACAGCCAGGACGGACATATCAGTGGAGTCCAAGAGCTCGACTGCGCTGACGACGATGAAGCCAAGGCGAAAGCCACCCAGATGCTCGACCGCCACGATTTGGAATTGTGGCAGCGAGATCGGCGCGTCGCTGTTTTGAAGCGCCATACAAGGCAGTAAGCCTGCCTCGGTTGACAGCCACCAGGGTTTTCGTTTTGTGCTTACCTTGAGGTAGATCAAGGTATCTAACAGGGCCCGGAACACATTGCGAACGCAAACTTTCCGCCTGCGGAACACAAGGTTAAGGCCGCCTCAGTTGGGCCGCCTGTTTCTGTGCGGCGGTTTACGGAATTCAGTAGCGCCGATAGTATCGATGGGCATAGGGCCGACGAACGACGACTACGCCGCGGCGATAGGCAGGACGATAGACCGGGCGGGTTCGGACGCATCCGTGCCGACCGCACACCAGGGCTACTGTCTCAACGCTCGCGATGTTTGATTGTCCAAGCGGAGCAACGGGCATCGCCGATGCCGTTGCAATTGAGAATGCGGTCCCACCGAGAACGGTCAGTGCGGCAAGTGTAAGTTTCATCCATCCTACTCCAGCGGAGCCCATCCCCGCTAACCAGCCTTAGACGTTCGTCCCTGAACCTCGGATGACCAACCGCCCCAGCCTTGCGGGCGCGGGTACCGGTGGATGGTGGTCCGCTTTTTTGACCCAGCAGACGTTCGTGGTGAGCTCTTAACCAGTGTTTCTGACCGCCTCTGCCAGCATGGAGTAGAGCTGCTGCTTGCTGAATTCCTTGGGCTGCTGCCTCTCCGCTGTGTTTCGCGACACCTTCCGTGCGACTGAACGGGCGCAGGCTGCCGACGACGTCGGCCTCAGCTTCAGGGGCGGCCTTATCTTGGGCGTTGCCGTGGGCGGCTTGTGGCCACGCTTCAGCCCCAGACGGGTCAACATGCCGCAAACAGCGTTACGACTGCACCCGAGATGACGCGCTATCTGCGCGGCGCTCTGTCCTGCGGACCAGCGCCTGTTGAGGAGCGCTATGTTTTTCGCATCCCAGCCCATGCGAGATATTATAGCGTGGACTGCCGAACACGCTAGGCTAGTCTTCATCCGGCTCGCGCACGACCGGCGGTTCGTCAGCGTCATCTTCCTCTTCGTCGTCTTCGTCCTCGTCGTCTTCATCGGGATCTCTTGGTGGCATCGCGGTGCCGACGAACGTTGTCGAGTAGGTCGCTGGGATGGAAAATGCTTCGGAGGTGTGTTGCTTCATGTTGCTGCTCCGCAAACGCAACGGGGGACATCAAGTCGACGACATGAGCAAGGCGGTGGCATCCACCACGCAAATGACAGCGTTCAGCTACTTTATCCCCGAGGACTCATTCGGCTCTATGTTCACCAAAACCTTGCCCGTGGTGATTTCGGGAACTCCAAGGTCGAGGTCATGTAGACTTGCTTGAACAAACGCCAGTATCTTGGCGTTCGCTGCATTGGCGCTTTCTCGGTCGTCAAACATCATCACGGCGATGCCAACACCGTCACCCGCATCCAGCACATGGTAAGATCTGAATCCGTGCGATTGCCTTAGGATCTGGCCGACACCGCTCTTGGCGCGGCGAGCGGCGTCCGCCACCGAACGAACCTTGGTATACTTGCGAATGACCATGTACATGAGGCCACCACGAGCCACACGCCCCAACGCATCAAAGCATATCGCTCCCAGTCGGACTATGTCCAACTTCCGAGATGGGCCACAGTGTCCGGTTGGGCGGACCGGGCACCGCGCGCCTTCTCCAATCGGTCCTCCTCGCCCTGCACGTGGCGGCGAGGTGCTGAGGCTCAGGAGCCCTCGAACTTGAACGATACGTTGAGCTTGGCGCGATAGGCTTCCACTTTCCTTTGTCATCCAGCTGCATATCGAGCTTGACGACCTCTGCAATGCGAAGATCTCGGAGAGATTTTGCAGCTTGTTCGACCGCATTCGCGGCCGCCTTCTCCCATGAGTCGCCGCTTGTACCGACCAGTTCAATGACTTTGTAGACGCTATCAGGCATGTTGTTATTCTGTCCGGTATGACGCAGGAAATCTAGCATGAGGGTCTCGACGCGGATACGTCTCGGGGGATGCTACCCGGAGCCGCGAAGGGACAAAACTGCACTTGGCCGGAGGGCAGCTTTTGGCCGCAGCTAACCTGCCGAGCAGCGCCATCATGTCCGCTCATGGCGTGCAGACGGAAACGGGTCCGATTGGCTGTCACTTTTCTGTTTGACCCAATGTATGGTCCGGCCGTGCGTAGCAAGAAGATTTCGTCGGATTGGCGGTGAGCGGTCTTGCATCAATCTATATCTGGCCTCTGATTGGAGCGTGTCGTGCTCCGGGGCCATCATGGCTATCAGCGCGTGCGCGTGCGTTCTCATTAACGGACAGGCCTCGATCGAGCTATTCGGGTCACCAGTGTTCGCATGCGCCGGGAAGACCGAATCTCCATCTCGTCTCATCCTCTCGCAGACCTCGGCTGGAAACTGTTGATGGGTTACGTCATCGCCTGCTCCTCATATCGCGCAGTTCCTTTGTTCGAGCCAAGGGCCGTTCCTTCGTCCCGGCCCGCAGAGCGTCGATCGCGTCGCGCGCAGGGGCGGTCAAGGCCGGCGCTTGGCTTGCGGCTGGCTCCGGCGTGGCCAGGCTGCGCCTTGACCGCGCCGAGCACGGCGCGAGGATCAAGCGGGTTGGACGCCTGCATCGTCGGTCCTCGTCAGTTCGAAGGCGCGTCCTTTAGCCAGCACCGCCCAGGCGATGCGGGCAAGCTTGTTGGCGAGCGCGATCGCCAGCACGTTGTGGTGCAACCGCCTCTTGGCGGCTTCGATCCAGGATTTGAGCCCGTAACGTTCCCAGTTCTTTATCCTGACCAGCACAACCCATGCCGCCTGTACGAACAGAACGCGCGGGTAGCGATTGCCGCGCCTCGAGATTTTGCCGAGGATCGTGCGATCTCCCGTCGAGATCTGCTTGGGCACCAGTCCAAGCCAGGCGCCGAAGTCGCGGCCTTTGGAGAAGACGTCTCCAGTGCCGATAGCCGCCACCATGGCACTCGAAATGATCGGCCCGATGCCAGGCACCGTCATCAGGCGCGAACAGGCCTGATCTTGACGGGCCAGTGCCTCGATCTCGCCGGGGCGGGGCAGGAGCACGGCCGGACCATCCCATTAGGGGGCTGGCAACCTGCTATAATCTTTCGCCTTTTTCTGTCACGCCTTTCGCGCTGTCCGCACGAACTCCTGGATTTTATGTGCTAAGGTAAGCAATTCTCACGCGATGAGACGTCAGATGAGGCGACGGCAATTTCTAACTCTTCTCGTGGGCGCAGCAGCCGCTCGGCCGATTAGAAGCAACGCACAACAGCCTGCAAAGCGACCCGTGATTGGTTTTGTGTTGGCAGGAACACAATCCTCCCATGGTGCATGGGTAGCCGCATTCACCCAGCGCTTGTCAGACTTGGGTGGATAGATGGACGGAACGTCACGATCGAGTATAGGTGGGCAGCGGGCGACGTTCAGCGAACTACGGAATATGCGGCTGAACTCGCGCGACGGAAAGTCGACCTGATCGTCACGTCGGCGTACGGCGTCGTGGCCTCCAAAGAAGCAACGTCACCATTCCTATACGCGCTGCCACCAAGCTTTCGCGCTCCTGGCGCTCCTACTAATTGCCTCGGCTCCCGGTGCTGGATAGCGGAGCCCGTGGCGAAAGCCAAAACTTCAAAAACTGATCAACGCGCTGGCTAACGTCGGCTCTTGGCCCAGGCCGTGTGAAAGCGTTCTGTTTCCGGTGATTCGCGCGATAGGATTCCCCGCACTTGCGGGGAGGTCCGATGAAGCGCTTTGTTGAAGGGGTGGAT
>NZ_JBVVOZ010000052.1:0-26210 GCF_055807395.1 Bradyrhizobium sp. Kon10
CCGCGAGCGCCGCGCTTGCCAAGCCGGAGGTGAAGGAGAAGCTCACGGCGATCGGGCTGATTCCGGTCGGGTCGACGCCGGAAGGATTGACGAAGGAGCTCGCAGCGAACGTCGCGTTGTGGCAGCCGATCGTCAAGGCGACGGGATATAAGATCGAGAATTGATCTCGGGGCGGCACCACGCGTGAGGTCGTCATGGCCGGGCTTGACCCGGCCATCCACGCGTATCCGCGATTGAGGTAAGACGTGGATGCCCGGGACAAGCCCGGGCATGACGAAGTGAGAGAGCTTTGCTCCCTGACTCACATCTTCGCGCGCTGCGCTATTCCGTCCTTGATCGACGCCAGCTCGGCCTCGTCCCAGATGCCGATCAAAATCCCGCCCTTCACCTGGAGCTGGTTGTCGGCATAGGCCGCGATCTTCTCGCGCGGGGTGGTGATGTGGCCGCCCGGATGCAGCGCCCAGTCGAACAGTTCGGCCTGCAGCCGTGCGATGATCCCTGCACATTCCGGATCGTCGCCGCGATCCAAAAACTCGTCCGGATCGGTTTCGAGGTCGTACAGCATCGGGCGGAAGCCGGAGGCGTGGATGTATTTCCAGCGGCCGTCGAACACCATGAACAGGCGGCAGCGTTCGATCGGCTGGTTCAGCTTCAGTCGCACGTCCTGCATGGAATAATCGTATTCGGAGAACGCCGCCTTGCGCCAGTCGGACGGCGTCGGCCCGCGCAGCAGCGGCAGCAGCGAGCGTCCTTCGAGAATGTGGCCCGGCACCTTGCCGCCGAAATAATCGACGAAGGTCGGCGCGAGATCGATCGCCTCGACCAGCGCATCGCTGCGCGCGCCGCGTGTGGCGTCGGCCTCGCTGGAGGGATCGATCACGATCAGCGGGATCTTCGCGGACTGTTCGTGGAATAGGTCCTTCTCGCCCATCCAGTGATCGCCGAGATAATCGCCGTGATCGGAGGTGAACACGATCATGGTTGTTTCCGTGAGGCCGCGGTCCTCCAGGAATCTCATCAGCACGCCCATCTGGTCGTCGATCTGGGTGATCAGGCCCATATAGGTCGGGATCACCTTCTCGCGGGCTTCCTCGCGCGCCATGTTGCGGGAGTAGCGCATGTCCATATAGGCGCCGAACACCGGATGCGGATTTTGCCGCTCGCGCTCGGAGCGGATCACCGGGATCATGTCGGATGTCGAATACATGCCGGCATAGGGCTCGGGCGCGATATAGGGCCAGTGCGGCTTGATGTAGGACAGGTGCAGGCACCACGGCCTGCCGTCGGTCTCGGCCTCGCTGATGAAGTCCATCGCGCGCCGCGTCATGTAGGGCGTCTCGGAATGCTCGTCCGGCACGCGTGCGGCCTTGTCGGCGTGCACCAGCAGCCAGCCGTTCTGCAACGCGCCGTCGTCGGTAGCGCCGGAATTGGCCCAGTGCTCCCACGGGTTCGTCGCTTCAAAGCCCTGCTGGCGCAGATACGCGTCGTATTTCGGGCGTGGCCGGCCGGTCGGATGCAATCCGTCATCGCGCTCGTAGGGCTCAAACCCGCATTCGGCGACATGCACGCCGATCATCGATTCCGGCGGGATTCCGAGCGCCTTCATGCCTTCGAGGTCGGGCGCCATGTGGGTCTTGCCGACCAGCACGTTGCGCACGCCGATCTTGTTCAGGTGATCGCCCAGCGTGGGCTCACCGACGCGCAGCGGCCAGCCATTCCAGTGCGAGCCATGCGAGCGCATGTAGCGGCCGGTGTAGAACGACATCCGCGACGGCCCGCAGATCGGCGATTGCACATAGGCCTTGGTGAACAGCACGCCACGCTTGGCCATGGCGTCGATGTTCGGCGTCTTCAATGTGGGATGGCCGGTGCAGCCGAGATAGTCGTAGCGAAGCTGGTCGCACATGATCCAGAGAACATTCTTCGCCCGCGCCATGCGTCATCCCCTGTCGTTTCTTGATTGTTTATGCTGCGCTATTGGAACGCCGGTGACAACCGCTCCCCGAGGAATACGCCAGCCTGCCGCTGCATACTCCACGTCGTCCCGGCGAAGGCCGGGACCCATAGCCACCGAATGCGATTTGGCGAAGATTGGTCATTGCCATCTCACGCCATAACTTCTTCTGAGGAGTATGGGTCCCGGCCTTCGCCGGGACGACGGCGAGAGTTTAGGCCGACCACGGCTCCGCTTCGGCCGCGCTCTTCGCCTTGGCGGAGACCGGGCTTTCGCCGATCACGTCGGCGAGCGCGCGCAGTGCTTCCTTGACGCCCTGGCCGGTGGCGCCTGCTAGCAGCAGCGGCGTTTTCTTCGCGGCGCGCTTCAGCCGGTCCTTCTGCTTCTTCAATTCGTCCGGCTCGACCGCGTCGATCTTGTTCAGCGCGACGATCTCGATCTTGTCGGTGAGCAGCCCGCCATAGGCATCGAGCTCGTTGCGCACCGTCTTGTAGGCCTTGCCGGCATGTTCGCAGGTGGCATCGACCAGATGCAGCAGCACGCGGCAGCGCTCGACATGGCCGAGGAAGCGGTCGCCGAGGCCCGCACCTTCATGCGCGCCCTCGATCAGGCCGGGAATGTCGGCCAGCACGAATTCGCGGCCGTCGGCATTCACGACGCCGAGCTGCGGATGCAGCGTGGTGAAGGGATAGTCGGCGATCTTCGGCTTGGCCGCGCTGACCTTGGAGAGGAAGGTCGATTTGCCGGCATTGGGCAGGCCGACAAGGCCGGCGTCGGCGATCAGCTTCAGCCGCAGCCAGATCCAGCGCTCTTCGCCGGGCTGGCCGGGATTGGCGTTGCGCGGCGCGCGATTGGTCGAGGACTTGAAATGCGCGTTGCCGAAGCCGCCATTGCCGCCCTCGGCGAGCACGAATTTTTCGCCGACATTGGTGAAGTCGTGGATCAGCGTCTCGCGGTCCTCGTCGAAGATCTGGGTGCCCACCGGCACTTTGAGCACGATCGCCTTGCCGTTGGCGCCGTGGCGGTCCGAGCCTGCGCCGTTCTCGCCCTTCTGGGCCTTGAAATGCTGCTGGTAGCGGTAATCGATCAGCGTGTTGAGGCCGTCGGCGACCTCGAGGATGACGCTGCCGCCGCGGCCGCCATTGCCGCCGGACGGTCCGCCGAATTCAATGAACTTCTCGCGGCGGAACGCCACGCAGCCGTTCCCGCCGTCACCGGAGCGGATATAGACCTTTGCTTCGTCGAGGAATTTCATGGGCCATAGGTAGGCCAGCCGGTCCCGCGCGGCAACCCGGAGTTACCCCTGAATCGGCGGAATTTCCGCGATTTCGGGCCGTGTTTAACCTTGCGGCCGGCGGCCCCCTACGCGTCGTCCCGGACAAGCGAAGCGCAGATCCGGGACCCATAACCACAGGAAGGAGTTTGGCGAAGACAGGCAATTGCTATCTTGTGACCCAACATGCGCCGGTGGTTATGGGTCCCGGCCTTCGGCGGGACGACGTCAGAGCGGCCGGCGGCGTATAAGGAATTTCTGCGTCCCCTCCAGCACCAGCTCCTTGCGCTGGTTGTAGACGGTGCTTGTCAGCGTCACCACGCCCGTGGTGCGGCCCGGCACCAGTTCGGTGACCTCGAGTGCGGGGTAAATCGTGTCATCGGCAAACACCGGTTTGAGGAACTTGCTCGATTGCTCGAGGAAGCCGACCAGGGAATCCTCGACCATGAACGGAAACAGGCCGGCGCCCGGTGCGGTGTGGATCAGCGTCTGGAAACCATGCGCGAGCAGATGCGGCATGCCGCGGGCGCGGCAATATTCGACGTCATAGTGCACCGGATGGGTGTCGCCGCTCGCGGTCTGGAACGCGGTGAACACCGCCGAGGTCTGGGTCCGGCTCGGCAGCACGAAGCGCTCGCCGATGACGAAATCCTCAAACCAGCGTTGCGTCGGGATCATGCGGTGCAGCGTCGGGTCGAACTCGGTCATGTCGGGCGCTCTCTCGTAGAGTGACGCCTATCGCTACCGCGGCGTGAACAGTGCGACAATCCGTTCAATTCGCTCAATGTGGGGTTGTCCGGTGCGTCCACGTCGTTACAACAGCCAGACGCCAGCTTGGTCGCCGGTTCCTGATGCTCCCTCCACCGTCATTGCGAGGAGCCCTTGCGACGAAGCAATCCAGCCTGCTTCCGCGGAGACAGACTGGATTGCTTCGCTTCGCTCGCAATGACGGGTCCTTTTGCGAACGACAGCAATGCCCCTCTTCAAAAAACTCTCTGCCTATGACGAACGCTCGGCGCGGCTGGCCGGCATCGCGCTGATGCTGCTGTCGATCTTGATGTTCTCGTTCGGCGATGCCATGGGCAAATTCCTGGTCGGGACCTATTCGGTCGGGCAGCTGCTGTTCCTGCGCGCCTGCGCGGCGTTGCTGCTGCTCTCGCCGCTGGTCTGGCGTCAGCGCCGTGAATTCCTGCAGCTGGAACGGCCGTGGCTGCAGCTGTTTCGGGTCGTGCTGTCGACGCTGGAAGTCGCCGCCTTCTTTCTCGCCACGGTCTATCTGCCGCTCGCCGACGTCATCACCTATTATCTCGCCGGTCCCATCTTCGTCACCGCGATGTCGGCGATCTTCCTGCGCGAGAAGGTCGGCTGGCGGCGCTGGACCGCGATCCTGATCGGCTTCTGCGGCGTGCTGATCGCGCTGCGGCCGTCGGCACAAACGGTCAGCCTGCCGGCGCTGATCGCGCTCGGCGGCAGCCTGTCGTTTGCGACGCTGATGTTGATCACGCGCAGCCTGCGCAAGACGCCCGACATCGTGATGGCGTCGTCGCAATTCGTCGGCACCTTCCTGCTCGGCGCGGTGCTGTCGGCATACCACTGGGTGCCGCCGAGCCGCGGCAGCCTCGTGATCTTCGCGCTCGCCGGATTCATCTCGGTGACGGCGCTGCTCTGCGTCAACCGCTCGCTGAAGCTCGCAGCCGCCAGCGTGGTGGTGCCGTATCAATATTCCATGATCGTCTGGGCCGTGATCTTCGGCTTCGTCGTGTTCGGCGACGTGCCGCAGCTCGCCACCCTCGTCGGCGCCGCCATCATCATCGGCGCCGGCTTCTACATTTACTTGCGCGAGCGCGATCTCGGACGCGGCGACGAGCAGGTCAATCCGCCGGCGTGATATTCCGCCGTCGTCCCGGACAAGCGCAGCGAAGCGGAGCGTAGATCCGGGACCCATACCCACAGGGAGTCGTTTGACGAAGACTCGGAGTGGGAGCTTCTCGCCACACTACTCCCTGTGGTTATGGGTCCCGGCCTTCGCCGGGACGACACTGTGGGTGTGGCGCCGCTTCCGCCTACCTCACCCGTCGCGCACTGCTCCAGCTCTTCAGCGACGCCCACACGCCGCGCGAGAGACGAAAGCAATCGACCGGGGTCGACGAGCCCAGCGCCAGGAAACGGTGCAGCTGCACGCCGCTCCACTGGAAGCCGCACTTCTCCAGCACGTTGCGCGAGGCCGGGTTGGTGACGCGCGCTCCCGCATAGAGATGATCGTCCTCGAACTCCTCGAAGAAGAAGTCGATCGCGCCGCGCGCGGCTTCGGTGGCAAAGCCCCGGCCCCAATGCTCGACGCCGAGCCAGTAGCCGAGCTCGGCATTGTCGGGCGTCGCGCAGTCGATCCCGACCATGCCGAGCGGCGTGGTGTCGTGCTCGATCAGGAACACGGTCTCGCTGCCGAGCTCGGCGGTAGCGCGGATGAACGCCACGGCGTCGTCTTGCGAATAGGGATGCGGCAGGCGGCGGGTATTCTCCGCGATGCGGCGGTCGTTGGCGAGGTGGGCGATGGCCCTGACATCGGCGAGGGTCGGCCGCCGCAACTTCAGCCGCTCGGTGGCGACGACACCAGGTCTCGCCTCCCGCAAGGTCGCGCCCGAAAAATCCTGCAACATGTCCGGCTCCGTCAACATCACCAATTGAAACAAGCATTGGTCAAACGAAAGGGGAGGCCGGTTTCCCGCCTCCCCTGGAGCCTTCGATCTTCTGATCTCTGGACTCCGCCGGTTTGGTAGGACCCGGCGGACTCCAATTTGATCCACCGTCTATTCAGCCGCCTCTGCGAGCGGGAGCACCGATACGAAGGTGCGGCCATTGGCTTTGGCCTGGAACGTGACGCGACCCTCGATCTTGGCGAACAAGGTGTGGTCCGTGCCCATGCCGACATTAAGGCCGGGATGCCAGGTGGTGCCGCGCTGACGCGCGATGATGTTGCCGGGAATCACAACTTCCCCGCCGAATGCCTTGATGCCAAGGCGCTTGCCCTTGGAATCGCGACCGTTGCGCGATGAACCGCCTGCTTTTTTATGAGCCATAGCTCGTCTCCGAAACCTTGCGTATGTCTAGATCAATTCCTTGACGGAATCATTTCACAATTTCTCACGCATCAATTCGTGAATTGGCGTGATCAATTTATGCGGCGGCTTCTTCCGTCGGTTCTTCCTTGACGACCTTTTCCCGCTTCGGGCGCGGGCCCTTGGTCGGCTTGGCGCCGTCGGTCAGGATCTCGCTGATGCGCAGCACCGTGATCTCGTCGCGATAGCCGCGCTTGCGGCGCGAATTCTTGCGGCGGCGCTTCTTGAACGCGATGACCTTCGGCCCGCGCTTGTGGTCGAGCACCTCGACCGCGACGGACGCACCGGCCACCGTGGGCAGGCCCAGGATCGGCGTGTCGCCGCCGACCACCAGAACTTCATTCAGCTGCACGATCGTGCCGACTTCGCCTTCGATCTTGCCAACTTCCAGGACATCATCCGGAACGACGCGGTACTGCCGGCCGCCGGTTTTGATGACTGCGAACATCGTTGTTTTCCTTCGTGTTCAATCCCGGCCTCGCGACGGATAGCGTCGGGGCCGGCTTTTTGTCAGTCGCTATGGGTTTATCCGAGTTTTGTGCGGGCGGGGCTTATCCCCTTGAAAACCCACGCAAAAACAAGCGGCGCGAGAAACGCCCCGCGCCGGTTGTCGGACTTATAGCCGTCAGTCCCCGAGAGTCAAGGAAAACCGCCGGAAAAGGCCCGGAATTGAAGGATTTGGGCCGCCTTCCGGCTCCCAGACCGTTTCTCAGACCAAGCTGCAACCAAACGGGTTCCCGCGCCGTTGTCCCCGTGAATTCGCACGCGGGCAGGGCTTTCCATGGCAACGGACGAACTGGTCAAGACGACGGGCATCGCCACCCACGGTGCGATGCGGCTGCCGTCGGTGGAGATCGACAGCTTCAACATCGAGATGAAGGACGAGGACGGTTTTCTCGGCGACCGCGCCAGCAAGGGCGCGTTCCGCGAGATTCTCGAGCGCTGGCGCAAGCCGCTGCGCAAATCCGGCGAGGACCCGTTCGGCAAGGAGCCGACCGAGGCGATCAGCAAGAAGACGCTGGACGCCATCCTGGTCGGCGACGACACCGAAGCTTCGGCCGTGGTGCACAGCGCGATCGAGGAGTTCGCCCAGGAGCTCGCCTATGTCACGCGGCGTTTCCTCAAGTCCAAGGCCTGGGCCAAGACCGAGCGCATTGTGGTCGGCGGCGGCTTTCGCGATTCCCGGCTCGGCGAGCTCGCCATCGCGCGCACCGAGATCATCCTGAAATCCGAGGACTTCAAGATCGACATGATGCCGATCCGCGCCCATCCGGACGAGGCCGGCCTGATCGGCGCGCTGCATCTGGCGCCGTCGTGGATTTTCGAGGCCTATGACAGCATTCTCGCGGTCGATATCGGCGGCACCAACATCCGCTGCGGCGTGGTCGAGACGCGATGGAAGAAGGCCAAGGATCTGTCGAAAGCCGCGGTGTGGAAGTCCGAGTTGTGGCGTCATGCCGACGATGAGCCGACGCGTGAGGGCGCGGTGAAGCGGCTGGTCAAGATGCTGAAAGGGCTGATCACGGAGGCCGAAAACGAGGGCTTCAAGCTGGCGCCCTTCATCGGCATCGCCTGTCCCGGCGTCATCAACGAGGACGGCTCGATCGAAAAGGGCGCGCAGAACCTGCCGGGCAATTGGGAAAGCAGCAAGTTCAACCTCCCGGCGAGTTTGAGCGAAGGCATTCCGCAGATCGGCGCGCACGACACCGCGATCCTGATGCACAATGACGGCGTGGTTCAGGGCCTCTCCGAGGTGCCGTTCATGCAGGACATCGAGCGCTGGGGCGTGCTCACCATCGGCACCGGCCTCGGCAATGCCCGCTTCACCAACCGCCGCAAGGATGGCGGCAACGGCAAGGATCGGGATGCCGCGGAGAACGGCAAGGACACAGCCAAGAAAAAGAACAAAAACGACTAGCCTGCAAGATGATCGGCGAGGCAAGAACCCCAGGCAAGAACGCCAGAACGCCGTCAGCTTAAATCCAACGCCCGCAGGCTTGCCCCGCCTCTCCCGCCTGCGGGAGAGGCCGACGCGCCCGGGCGATGCGAAGCATCGTCCCGCGCCCGGCGGGTGAGGGCTCTCACCACGCAGGGACTTTCGCCGCAACTCAGCAATCCCGAACCCAAACGCCCCCAGCTTAACCTTGCTTGGTTACGTTAAGAACCGGATTGCATTGCGGTGCACGGAACACAGCCTATGGTGGAACCGTCGCCTCACCTGACCAGCGAAGCCGCCCTTCCTGGCCAGTATTTTAATGAGCGGCACGGGACCGCCAGTGTTTACCGCGTCTGGCGGTCCCATCCCGCCTTCCGCTCGCCGCGTGATTCGGGATCCCATGCGCCGCCTCGCCGTCCGCACTCCGTCATCGAGTGCCGGTTCGCGCCCAATCCGCGCAAACCACCGCCCAAATCCGCAATCGTTCAGGTCGCCACCGCGACATCGCGGGCTCCGGGGTAGAAAACCGGCCCGATTTTCCTCTCGCGCGCCTTGTCTGACCCGCCATCCTCGCCTATTAACGCCCCAACCACCGGGGGCCCTGCTCCTGACTTGGCGCCTTCAGGAGAGGTGGCAGAGTGGTTGAATGCACCGCACTCGAAATGCGGCATAGGTGCAAGCCTATCGGGGGTTCGAATCCCTCCCTCTCCGCCATATTGACCATCTGTCTGTTATCCATTTTGCCCATGGCTCATGTGTGGCCTTCAACCTACAGTATGGCAGGTGGCCCATATGCGCTCGATTTGCGCAGCATAATCGGGCCGCGATGATTTCGGGGCGGACCAAGGAAATTGAGCAGCTTTTACGAACGGCCGATTCTGAACTCGCCGTACCGGGCGCCGGAACTTCATCATCCTCTCGACGACAACGGCCAGCCTCTCGACGGGGAGCCGAGGCGTGGTCGTCGGCCATCTCGATTCATCGTGCCGGTTCCGGCCTCCAGAAAGAAAGCGGCGAGCGACCAGCAGACGCTCGACCTGGAAACATACACCGAAAATGCGCTGATCAACGAAATCCGCGGCTATCTCGACAGCTGGCGCCAACTGCGCAATCCGGCCGACTGGGGTGTGACCGGAGTGACGCAGCGGCTGCTCGAACACTGGCGTCACCATCAATTCAATGGCCCCACGCCGTTCTTCTGCCAGATCGAAGCGGTCGAAACCATTATCTGGCTGACCGAAGTCGCGCCGAAACGTGCCGCGACCAAGGGGTTGCTGGATCAGCTTGCCAAGGCCAACGCGGAAGCCAATCCGGAGCTGTTCCGTCTCGCGATGAAAATGGCGACGGGCAGCGGCAAGACGACTGTGATGGCCATGCTCATTGCCTGGCAGGCGGTGAACGCGGCCCGCAAGGATTCGAAGGATTTCTCCCGCGCTTTCCTTATCATCGTCCCGGGTATTACCATCCGCGACCGTCTGCGCGTGCTGTTGCCGAGCGAGCCGGACAATTACTACGAGACCCGCGAGATCGTGCCGCCGGAGATGCTGCCGGAAGTGCGCCGCGCCGAGATCGTGATCACCAACTACCATTCGTTCCAGCACCGCGAGACCCTATCCTTGCCCAAGGTCGCGCGCAGTTTTCTGCAGGGCAATGACCCTGAGCCACTGAAGACCACAGAAACCGATGCGGAGATGCTGCATCGAGCCTGCGGCAAGCTTCTGAATTACGATCGTGTCAACGTGCTCAACGACGAGGCGCATCACTGTTACCGGCACAAGGTAGGCGACGATGTCGAAGGTCCCCTGACCGGTGAGGACAAGAAGGAGGCTGCGGAGAACGAGGAAGCCGCGCGGCTCTGGATCAATGGCATCGAAGCGTTGGACCGCAAGCTGTCGAAGGGCGTGCGCGCCGTCTATGACCTGTCCGCTACCCCTTTCTTCCTGCGCGGCTCGGGTTACCCTGAAGGCTATCTTTTCCCTTGGGTCGTGTCCGATTTCAGCCTGATGGACGCCATCGAAAGCGGCATCGTCAAGCTGCCGCGCGTGCCTGTCACCGACAATCTGGTGCAGACCGACACGGTCGTCTATCGCGACCTGTGGAAGCACATCGGCAAAAACCTGCCGAAGACCGCCGCAGGTGCCAGCAAGTTGAGCTCCCTCCAACTGCCCAACATGCTGCAAACAGCATTGAATGCGCTGTACAGCCACTACGAGGGTGAATTCGAGCGCTGGCAGCGCGCGGGCATTGGCGTGCCGCCGGTATTCATCGTCGTGTGCCAGAATACGGCGATCTCCAAACTGGTATTCGAATGGATCGCCGGTTTCGAGCGCGGCGATGCCGATGCGGGCGAACGCGTGGGATTCCAACCCGGCAATCTGGAGCTGTTTCGAAATTACGATGATCAAGGGGGGCGCTTTGCACGCCCACGCACGCTGCTGATCGACTCGCGCCAGATCGAATCCGGTGATGCGCTGGATAAAGGTTTTCGTGACGCTGCGGGGCCTGAGATCGAGCTGTTCAGGCGCGAGCGCAGGAACCGTGAGGGGGCGGGCGCACAGGGAGAAGAGAGCGAAAGCGAGCTGCTGCGCGAGGTCATGAACACCGTCGGACGCGTTGGCAGGCTTGGTGAACAGATCCGCTGCGTGGTCTCGGTGTCGATGCTGACCGAAGGGTGGGACACCAATACCGTGACCCACATTCTCGGCGTTCGCGCCTTCGGCACCCAGCTTCTGTGCGAACAGGTGATCGGCCGCGGTCTGCGCCGCCAGTCCTACGATCTCAATCCAAAGACCGGATTATTCGACGTCGAGTATGCCGACATCATGGGCATCCCCTTCGACTTCGCGTCGTCCCCGCAAAAGGCAACCCCGACCGCGCCGAAGCCTGTTACCCGTGTCCACGCGATCAAGGAGAGAAGTGGGCTTGAGATTGCTTTCCCTCGTGTGAGTGGCTATCGCCGCGACCTGCCGTCGGACAAACTCGAAGCTAAGTTCACCGCTGACAGCCGTCTTGAGATCACGCCGCTCGATATCGGCCCGACGTCGGTGGTGATGGAGGGCATCGTCGGCGCGGGCGTGACGATCACGCCGCAGGTGCTGGAGCGATTGCGGCCCTCGGAGATCAGTTTCAATCTGGCCAAGCACCTCCTCTACACGCAATTCTGCGATGACGAGGGCTTTCCCAGGCAGCACCTCTTTCCGCAGATACAGCGGATAGCGCGACGATGGCTCGACGAGGGCTATCTCGTCACGCGAGGGGTACCGATCGGTGCGATCCTGTATCAGGACCAGCTTGCCCGGGCGGCGGAGAAGATCAACATCGCGCTGACGCGCGGCAGCGAGGGACGACTCCTGGCAGTGCTCGATCCCTACAATCCCAAGGGGTCAACCCGCTTCGTCAACTTCATCACCTCAAAGCCGGTATGGAAGACAGGCGCACAGCCGCCTAAGTGCCACATCAGCCATGTCGTGCTCGATAGTAGCTGGGAAGAGCAGCTCGCGCTGACCCTTGAAAGCAATCCCCGCGTGTTTGCTTACGCCAAGAACCAAGCGATGGGCTTCGACATCCCCTACCTCGATGCTGGCGTCATGCGCCGCTACGTGCCCGATTTTCTCGTCCGGCTCGACATCGGCGATGATGAGCCGCTGAACATGATTCTCGAAGTCAAGGGTGATCGCGACGAGAGCGACAAGGCCAAAGCGCAGACGACGCGCGATCTGTGGGTGCCGGGCGTCAACGCGCTCGGTGGCTTTGGACGCTGGGCGTTCGCCGAATTTCGCGACTGGGCGGCGATGGACGAGGATTTTGCCGCACTGCTCGACCGACTGTTGAAAAAGGTTCCCGCCTGATGGCCCGTTCGCCGAAATCGCCCACCAAATCGTCCAAGCAGGTCGACGCGCTGAAGCATGACGCTGCGAGTCGGCGCAACATTCCCACAGCGGAGATGGAGAGCTTCTTCCGGCGCGACGAGGATGCTTCGCCGATGCCTCCTAAGCATTATCCGCGGGCGCGGCCGCTAGCGGAGGGCAAGACGCGTACTGCCGACGAGCCGCGCGCGCCCGAGCTGATCTGGAACGGCGCCAAGATCACCATCACAGAAGACCAGATGAAGGAGCTGGCCGAGACCGGCACGCTGACGCTGTCGGATGCGCAACTGGTCTGGCGCGGCAAGGACAGGCAGGACTGGTCCGACCTCATCGTCAACGTGCCACCACTCTACATCCAGGAGAAGATCCAGCCGCAGGCGATCATTGCCGATCTCAGACGTCGCACTGCCGAGACGCGTGAGGCGCAAACTGATGCGCCTGATATGTTTGCTGATTTCAACGGTCTGCCGAAAGACTGGGTGGAAGACGGATTTTACCAGCACGACGGACACTGGTCGAACCGCATGATTCTGGGCGACTCACTGCAGGTGATGGCGAGGCGTTTGTACTTGGGCAAGAGAGAGCAAGGCTGAGGGCGGCTGGACGATCGGACTTGGCGAACAAGATCGACTGGATAAGCCAAAGATATCCCTACGTAGGTTACGACATCAAAAGCTTTAGAAACAATGGTGACGCCGAATTCGTTGAAGTCAAAGCGTCCTCGGGTGCTTTGACTAGCTTCTTTCTGACGGAAAATGAACTCAGGCAAGCAAGAAAGCTGTCTGGCAAATATAGAATAGCGTGTGTATCCAATGCGCTGAAATCCGCGTCCGTTCGGAACATTGCGAATCCCGCACAGAAGATCGACAACGGGAGCCTTGCGGCGAGCGTTGTCGCATACAAGGTCGTTGTTTGAGCAGTTGTGAGGAATTATGTGAGTCCACCCCAGTGAATTTCCTCATCGCCGACACGTTCACAGCTTCGTTCAATCGGCTCTCTGGCGTCGACCAGAAAGCGGTTAAGGCGAGCGTCTTCGATCTGCAAATGGACCGCACCGGCAACGGGCTCCAGTTGCATCGGATCGACAAGAGCAAGGACCCGAATTTTTGGTCGGCACGGGTGAATCGTGATATCCGGCTGATCGTCCACAAGACGAGCGAAAGCCTGCTCGTTGCCTATGTCGACCACCACGACGCCGCCTATGCCTGGGCGGAACGGCGACGGATCGAGGCGCATCCCCGAACCGGGGCAATCCAGATTGTCGAAGTTCGCGAGCAGGTGGCCGAGGTCGCGCCGCCCCCGGCGTTCGATTTTGTGTTTCCCGAGCCAGCCAAGAACGACAAGACCAAGCCGGCGTTGTTTGCTTCACTGGATGACAATGCGCTCCTCTCGGTCGGCGTGCCCGCCGATTGGCTGGCTGATGTCCGCGCGGCCGATGAGGATGGCTTCTTCACGCTGGCGGCGCACCTCCCTGCGGAGGCTTCCGAAGCCCTGCTCGAATTCGCGGCGACCGGTAAGCTGGCGCTGCCGGCTCCGCCAACTGCCGATCCTTTCAAGCATCCCGACGCGCTACGCCGAATCCGTCTGATCGCCGATCAGGAGGAGCTGGAACTGGCGCTGGCCTTTCCGTGGGAAAAATGGGGCGTCTTCCTCCACCCGTCGCAACGCTCGCTGGTCGAACGTTCCTTCTCGGGGCCGGCGCGCGTGGCGGGATCGGCGGGTACCGGCAAGACCATCGTTGCGATTCATCGCGCCGTGCGGCTTGCCCGCGAGAACCCAGCAGCAAAAATACTCCTGGCGAGCTTTTCGCAGCCTTTGGCCGATGCTTTGGCGAAAAAACTGCTTGTCCTTGCTCCTGAGACCGGGGGCATAGTGCCCCGGATCACGACAGGATCGTTCCGCGGCATCGCCGAGCAGATGCATCAGCTCGAACACGGCGTACGTCCTCGCATTGCGTCCGATCTCGTCTTGCGCGAGCGGCTGCGCGCTGCCGCTGGCGCGACCAGTCTCAAAGGCTTTTCGGAACGCTTCCTGCTGTCCGAGTGGACCAACGTCGTTGACGCCTGGGGCCTGTCATCGCTCGACGCCTATTCGACCGTGGAGCGGATGGGCCGCAAGAGCAGGCTTGGCCCCAATCAGCGAGCGCGCCTGTGGCCCGTCTTCGCGGCAGTCCGCGAGGCGCTGGCGACTGAGCGCTATACGACCTGGGCCAACGTTTTCACTGATCTGGCGAGAGCTCTCGAAGGCCGCGCGTCCAAGCCATTCGACCATATCGTCATCGACGAGGCCCAGGATTTGGCCCCTGCGGAGCTGCGGTTCTTCGCGGCGCTCGCGCCGGCCGGACCGAACGGCCTGTTCCTGTCCGGCGACATCGGTCAGCGCATTTTCCAGCATCCTTTCTCGTGGGCGAGCCTCGGCGTCGAGGTGCGGGGCCGATCGCATACACTCAAGGTCTGTTACCGCACCTCGCAGCAGATTCGTTGCGCTGCCGACCGACTTTTGCCGACCGTGCTCCGCGATAGCGACGGCCTGGACGATGAACGCCGTGGAATCATTTCAGTGTTCGATGGACCCCCACCGGAGATCGGATCCTTCCCCACCACAGCAGCAGAGGCAGAAGCGATCCGGCGGTCGATCGAAGGCTGGCTCAACGATGGAATCGCGGCTCATGAAATAGGCTTGTTTGTCCGGACGCCAGAACTTGTCGGGCGTGCGCGGGCTGCGATTGAAGGATTGCCAGGCGCGCCCGAGATCGTGACCGCTCAAATGAGTCTGGCCAAAGGATTGGAGTTTCGTGCAGTGGCCGTGATGGCTTGCGAGGAAGGCGTCCTCCCGCTCGACGAACGCATCGCAGATGCTGCCGATGAGGCGGAGCTTGACGACATCTATGAAACCGAGAGGCGACTTCTTTACGTCGCCTGTACGCGGGCGCGCGAGCACCTGTTGCTTACGGGAGTGACTCCGGTTTCTGAATATCTGGCTGATCTGAACCCCTCGGGCACCAACATCCTGCCATGATGCCATTCTGCTCCTGTGTTGCCGACGAGTCAAACGACGCGCAACGTCGCCCGAATCCGCCGATAATAATTTCGCCGCCTAGTCAGACCATTCCGCCCCTTGTAAGCCATTGATCTCGCAGCCCCCGTCTACTGTGCATGGGGTTGTTTTCAACCTTTTTTATTGTCCCATGACGGAAAACCCCCGCAGACCGTCGCCAAATTGAACCCGCCACCGCCGCGCTCCGACCCAGCAACATCCCGCCGGCCGGCAGGCCGTCAGGTGATCCACGACGATGTTCGACAAGACCTACCGGCAGCGCCTCGAGGCTGATCTTGCGCAATGGGAAGCCGATGGCGTGATCGCGCCGGCGGCGGCTGCCGGCATCCGCAGCGCGCTGCCGCCGCTCTCGCCCGGCATCAACATCGCGGTGGTCGTCGCCATCGTCGGCGGGCTGCTGATCGCCGCCGCCTTCCTCGCCTTCGTCGCGGCGCACTGGACGGAGATCGCGCGGCTGGTGCGGTTCGCGATCCTGATTGCCGGCATGGTCGTCGCTGGCGGCCTCGGCGCCTGGTTCGCCAATACGGGCCGCACGGTTCTCGCCGATCTCTGCGCCAGCATCGGTGCGATCGTCTTTGGCGCCGGGATCGCGCTGGTCGGCCAGATGTATCATCTGGGCTCCGACTTCGCCGGCGGCATGCTGCTGTGGTCGATCGGCGCGCTCGCGGCGGCGCTGCTGACCGGCTCGCGCGGCGCGCTGGCGGTTGGCCTCGCGGCCGCCTGCACCTGGACCTGCATGCGCAACTATGACGCGCCGGTCGCGCTGCATCTGCCGTTCGTGGCGGTCTGGCTGTTCGCCGCCGCGCTCGCTCTCGCCTGGAATTCCCGCGCGGCCGCGCACCTCGTCGCGATCGCCGCGCTGCCGTGGTGGATCGCGACGGCGCTTCGCTTCGACCTCGATGGTGCTCAGCCGGCATTCATCCTCGCAGACGGCGCGGCCTTGCTGTTCGGTGCCGGGCTCGCGATCGCCGCCGCGCCATCGCCAAGGGCGCTGCGCTTCGGAACGGTCCTGTCGATCTACGGCGCGTTTGCGCTCGCCGTTGTCGCCGTGCTGGAGGTGACGACGGTTGACGAGGTGATCCGGTTTCGGAGCGCGGCGCCGGCCCAGCCGCTTTGGGCCATCCTGTGCGGCGTTACGGGTGTCATCCTTGCGCTCGCATCGGCCAGGATCACCCACCGCGCCGGCGAAGTCCTCGCCGCCTGCGCGATCGGCCTCGTCCTGCTTGCCGCACCGATCTGGCCGGCATCCGCGGCCGGTGAGCCCTGGTTGGCCTACGCCGCTATTCTTTGCGCCATGCTCTGCCTCGTCGTCTCCGGCATGCTCGATGCGGTTCGTCCGCGCATCGTTGCCGGCTGGCTCGGAATCGCCGGCGTCATCGCGGGCATCACCTGGGCGGTCAAGGGTTCGCTGCTGGGCCGCTCCGCCTTCTTGGCGGCGGCCGGCGCCATCACCGTCGCTTTCGCGACCGCGCTCAATCGCGCGCTGCCGAGGGCCGCGCGATGATCAAGATGGTCGCATCCGCCACGAAGCTCTGGCAGCGCATCCCGAAGGCCGTGCTGTTCGGTGTCGCCATCCTGCTTCAATGCGTGCTGCTGATGCTGATGGTCGCCGATCGCATGCAGATCCTGCGCGAGGGCACTGAGGTGACGCTGCAGACGCAGCTGGTGGACCCGCGCGATCTCCTGCGTGGCGATTATGTCGTGCTCGGCTACGACATTTCGCAACTCGCAGCCGGCGCACTCGCCGGCCAGCCGACCGCCGAGCGCAACCCGATTGTGTTCGTCAAGCTCGCGTCCAATGCCAGCGGCCTTTACGAGGCGGTCTCGGTGCATGCCGCGCCTGTCCCGGTCGCGGCTCCGCAAGTGCTGATCCGCGGCCGTGTCGCCTACGGCACGTCCTGCGGTTCGGCCGGGCGCGCGTTCTGCGACACGCTGACGGTCCGCTACGGTCTGGAAAGCTATTTCGTGCCCGAAGGCGAGGGCAAGACGCTCGAGCAAGCCCGCAACCAGCGGAAGCTGCGGGTCGTCGCCGCCGTCCTGCCCTCGGGCCGCGCCGCCATCAAGCGCCTCTTGCTCGACGGCCAGCCGGTCTATGAGGAGCCGTTGTACTAGAGCCTGATGAAATCAGGTTCGACTGCTCACCACGGCGAAGGTCCTCCGCCTCTCCCGCGTGCGGGAGAGGCCGACGCGCTCGCAGAGCGCGGCGGGTGAGGGTTCTCACCGCCCAGGGATGTCCTCCGCAATCCTAAGCGAAAGAAGCCCCGTGTGGAGAGAGCCCTCACCCGCCGCGCGGGACGATGCTTCGCATCGCCCGGACGCGGCGACCTCTCCCGCAAGCGGGAGAGGTGAGCCGCCGCCTCATCCTCCCATTACCGTCTTCGTCAGCGCGCTTCTGGCAAATTTCTTCAGCGGCATCGGCTTGCCGAACAGATAGCCCTGCACGAGGTCGAAGCCGAGCTCGTTGACGGCGAGCAGGTCGCCGCGGCTCTCGACGCCTTCGGCGATGGCGCGCGCGCCGTAGCCCTGCGCGAGCTCGACGATGTGGCGGCACACCGTCCGCTTCAGGCGGTCGTTGCCACAGCCGGTGACGAACTGGCGGTCGGCCTTCAGCTTGATGAAGGGAATCCTGTCCAGGCCCATCAGCGCCGGCCAGTTGGCGCCGAGATTGTCGATCGAGAGCCCGATATTGTGAAACCGCATCTCGCGCGCGACCTCGGTGAGGAATGCGAGATCGGAGATCGCCTCCTCGCTGGCAATCTCGATCGTCAGCCCGCCGAAGGCCGGATGCGTCGGCACCCGGCGGCAGAGATCGCGCACGGCCTGCGGCTGCTTCAGATAAGGCGCGGGAAGATTGATCGACAGATCGACCGCGCTCTGCCGCTCCAGAAGATAATGCCAGTCCTGCACGGCGCGCTCGATCACGAACTCCGACAGCTCACGGAAATGCGGATCGTGCGGCTCGGGGATGAAATAGGCCGGCGGCACCACGCCCCAGGTCGGGTGTCGCATCCGCACCAGCGCCTCGGCGCCGCAGCGGACCAGCGAGCGCGCGTCGATCTTCGACTGGTACCAGAGCTCGAGCCAGCCTGCATGCAGGGCCTCGCCGACATGCACGGCCGGGCTCGGCGCCGGCTCCTCCGGCAGCAGCATGGCGACGCGCTGGCGCAGCGTTTCCGCGGCGAAGGGCGTGGTCAGCGGCGGCAGCATCGCCAGCCCATATTCCTCGCCGACCTGCTGCACCGCCTTGACGATGATCGAGTCGCGGGCGCCGACGGCCAGGACCTTGCCGTCGAAGGCATCGCGCACCAGCATCTCCAGAAACCGACCGGGCTCGATGCCATCGGCGGCGATGCCGAGCAGGATCAGGTCCGGCAGATCAGTGGCGAGCATCGCTCGCAGCTCGTCCGGGCTGGCGCATTCGCTGGTGACAAAGCCGAGATCCTCGAGCACCTCGCGCATGAACGCGCGCAGATGGCGCTTGCTGTCGGCCACGCAGGCCCGCGGCATCACCTTCCGCCGTCCGAAGCTTTTTGGCCTTCGTCCGGCGAGCTCACCGATCGCATCGTTCATCGCAAACCACTCCCGTTCCGTGAACGACGTGTTAACGGCGCGGAGGGGATTCAAATATGGAGAGCTTCACGCGATCGGTGGATTATTTGGGTAACCTTAAAGCGCGCATCATTCCTAAAATTGTTCGGATCTCTTTCGCGCAGCTTTTACGTTCGCTCGCGCGTGGCGCGCAGGCCCGCGATAATCATGCGAGCCGTAGCGTGGGCAAAGCACCGCGTGCCCACCATTCAACACTGAAGCAGAAGTGGTGGGCACGGCGCTTTGCGCCTTTGCCCACCCTACAAAGCTGCGGCGAGCGCCAGCGTCAGCCTCGGCTCGATCCGTACTCGCCCGAAATGTTCTTGCCGGTGTAGTCGGTCATCGCGGCGGTCGCGACCACCGAGATCACCGCGCAGACCGCGATATAGGCCGCGATCGCCGTCGCGGAATGGAAGGTGCCGAACAACCATGCCGCGATCAGAGGTGCCGGACCGCCGGCAATGACAGAGGCGAGCTGGTAGCCGAGCGAAGCGCCGCTGTAGCGAAGCCTCCCGGTAAAGCTTTCCGCAATCAGTGCGGCTTGCGGTCCATACATCATGTCGTGCGGGATCAGGGACAGGATGATGGCGAAGAAGATGATCGGATGCGAGCCGGTGTCGAGCATGCGGAAATAAATAAAGCCGAACACGCCGGTCGCGATCGCGCCGATGATGTACATGTTCTTGCGCCCGATGCGGTCGGACAGATGGCCGAACACGGGGATCGAGACAAAGGACAGCACGGAGGCCGCAAGCACCGCGGTGAGCAGGAAGTCGCGCGACACGTGCAGCGTGCCGATCCCGTAGGAGAACACGAAGGCGGTGAAGATGTAGAACGGCGCCTGCTCGGCCATGCGCGCAAAAGCGGAGAGCAGAATCTCCTTCGGATGCTCCTTGATCACCTGGAGCATCGGCGTGCGCTCGACCTTGCGCTCCGCGATCAGGCGAGCGAACACCGGAGTCGCCATGATGCCGAGGCGGATGTAGAGGCCGACGCCGACCAGGATGAGGCTCAGCGCGAACGGGACGCGCCAGCCCCAGGACAAGAACTGTTCGCCGGACATCTGGCTGAACGCCAGCACGGCGAGATTTGCCAGGAACAGCCCGCAGGGGACGCCGAATTGCGGCCATGAGGCGACCAGCCCGCGCGAATGATCGTTGCGCGCCCATTCCATCGACATCAGGACCGAGCCGCCCCATTCGCCGCCGACGCCCACACCCTGGACGAAGCGCAGCACGGTCAGGATTACGGCGCCCCAGACACCGATGCTGTCATAAGTCGGCACCAGCGCCACCGCGAAGGTCGCCAGCCCCATCAGCAGGAGCGTGGCGATCAACGTCGATTTGCGACCGATGCGGTCGCCATAGTGCCCGAAAATGGCGGCGCCGATCGGGCGCGCGATGAAACCCACGGCATAGATCGCAAAGGCTTCCAGCGTGCCGACCCAGGGGTCGGAGCGCGGAAAGAACAGCTTTGCGAAGACAAGGCCGGTGACGGTGGAATAGAGGAAGAAATCGTACCACTCGATGGCCGTGCCGATGGTGGAGGCAATCACGGCGCGGCGCAGTTGAAGCTGGTGCTCGCTGTCTGACAGCGAGACGGGGTCGAGATGGGACAGGGACATGGCAGCAGCCTTTCCTGGTGCGGTGCCCCCGACGGTGCATAGGGTTGTTTTGACGGAAAACTTCCGACCCGGTGCGACGGTTCCATGATGATCGTCCTGGATCGGCGTTGCAGCCGACCAGACCGGCTCGAAGCCAATGTGAAGCACCTCACACGCGCATTGCCGCACCTGCGCTATTGGTCAACGGAGCCGGTGGTGGGCTGTTTTGGATCGCAGCTATGACGACGCGGCGGTTGATGTATTGGTGGTTCAGGTTCGTGCTGTCAGGGCGATTTCTCGATCGCTTCCTGCGCCTGCCGCGCACACCACCTGACGTATGCGGCGATTAAGTCGCGCCGATCAATTTGCGAAACGCCGCCGCACCATCCTGCACCGCGTCGCGGCCCTTCCAGGCCAGATAGCTCAGCTTGCCGCCCAGCGTGTCGTGACTGCGCAGCCGGCGCGAGCCGAGGATGTGGCCAACGTTGGAGGGGAAGCGGCTGACCTCGGCCGTCACCAGCGCCGCGATGGCGTCCATCAATTGCTGGAGCCGGACGCCCCATTCGCTCGTCTCGATGCCGTCGATCCGGACCTTGAGCGCATATTCGGTGTCGTAGATCTCGGCGAGCAGGTCGCGCGCGATCAGCACGCGGTTGTGCCGGAGCGCGATCCGCAGCGCGAGGCGCATGTCGTCGAGCCGGTCGAGCACCATGTGCACGACGCAGGCATAGGGCGTGGCGGCGACGTCGGCCGCGCTCTTGCTCGCGGCCGGCTTGGTGGCGAGGCGCACCAAGTGCCATGAGGTCTTCAGACGCCTGGCCACCAGCGCCAGCGCAAAGGGCAGCGCATCGGGGCGAGCCTTCCTGAAGGCGTCGAGCTGTGCGGTGATCTGGGCGACCTGGCTGTCGTGGAATTTCGTGATCTTCTCGGGCAGCTTCGCATTGAACTTCGGCAGCGCGTCGCCGGCGCGCAGCACATGCTGCATCTTCCTGACGTCGTCGAAGGCGGTGCGCGAGGCCGTGTATTGCGCGAGCTTGGCGCGCGCGAACTCGGTGCTCTCGGCCGAGGCGAGGGTATTCTCGAGCACCTTGACAACCTTGACCTGAAAGGTCGAGGCGATCTTCAGCACTTCCTTCGGATTGTTGGCGTTGACCTGATCGTTGATCGCCTTGACGTAGTCGCGCGCCATGGTCGGCAGCAGGTCGCGGCAGATCCACTCCCAGATCGGGGTCAGCGTATTGCGCGAGATCCGTCCTGCATTGGCATGCTCGGGGGCACCGTCGATCAGCAGCAGTTCGAGCGGCGCGAAGAAATAACGCGAGGGATTGGCGGCGCGCGCCTGGGTCGATCCGTCCTTGCGAAACTCGGCGCGCAGCTTGGCCTGGATGTCGCCCGAGCCCGGCATGTCGATGCCGCACAGCTCGAGCCGCTCGAGCTCGCTCAGCAGACAGCTGCGCGACAGAGGCGTCAGCCTCTGCAAGAACTCCGCTAGCTGGTTAATCTCGTTCATGGCACGCAGTTCTTCCGCAACGATCCCAGCGGGCCTGCCGACCCAATGCCTGGACGCATTTGCGCGCTCTCGACTGTGACATAGAGAAGCAAGTGGCCGTTAATTTATCGGTAAAATACGGGGGGTGCCGACATCCGATGTGGAGCGGAGCGTTAATGAGGCTTTTGCGGGCCTGCCCATAATCCGGGCAAGTTTATCAACCTGTGCACGGTCTGCTACGCCGCAACACAAGCATAAATTGTGCCCGTGTCGGTGTTTCAGCACAAAACCGACAAAATAGCCGTAGTCTTACGGACCAAAAAGTTAACCACAGATCGCCCCGGGTTCCGCTAAACGAGTCACATGGGGTCACAGAACGATACGGCCACTGATTCGCGGCCGTCGGATTGGTACGAAGGCAGCGCTTCTCGGCCTGAAGAGCTCCGGCTGAATGCCGCTCGCACCAAAGCGGCCGACGAGATGGCCGCGGCCATCGCCCGAGAGCTCAATGGCCCCCTCACAGCGCTGCTGCTCTATATAGGCGAGATCAAGCATCACAGCGACCGGCTCGCGCCGGTGTCGGGCGAACGCGCCTATTTGCAGCGGGTGGTGGAGAACGCGCTGACGCAGACCGAGCGTGTCTGCGGCCTCGTCAAGCAGCTCGCCGGTCCTCACAAGGGCAGTTTGGCGACGCCGTCCGCCACCGAGGATGCCGAGCTGAAGGCCGTCCGCGCGCCGCAGATGCCGCGTGTGGCGAGCCCCGAACCATCGAGCCTGTCGGGCAAGCGGCTGACCAAGCGCGAGCGCGAAGTGTTGAGGCTGATCAGCGAAGGCTATTCGAACAAGCAGGGCGCACTGCGGATGCAGATCAGCCCGCGCACCTTCGAGAGCCATCGGGCTGAAGCGATGCGCAAGCTCGGCGCACGCAACACCGCAGATCTTGTCCGCGCGGCGCTGCTGCATTCGATCGATTGAGTCCGTTGTCTTGCGCCGCCGGGCGGAGGCGCGGTCAAAGGCGGGAGGGCGCAAGCGGCCCGATCCCGCTCAGAAATAGTCTTCAGCGAAGGGGCGCGCGCGCGAGGTGGGCCGTAGCGCCTTCGGCTCTTCCTTGGCCGCATTCGGGATGATCGTGATGATCCAGCGCGGCGGGATCGTGGATTCCTGCTCCAGGACCGAACGCACGAAGCCTGTCACCGTCGACTCGCCCGCCTTCACCGTCGCCATCCGGCCGTTGAACTGCGCGATGCGGAAGCGACGGACTTCTTTCTGGTCCGCAGTCTCATAGGTGAACATGGAAACCCTCCTGGTTTCCGGCGACTATCGCCAGCTATGATTAGTCTTATATGAAAATCGTAAACCGTATAAGTACGGCGGAGATGCACGCGAGGGTGGTCAGTCCTGCGGCTCCTGCTTTCGCGCAGCCGCGTAGGCGGCATCCATCCGATTGAGGAGATCGCAAAATTCGGCCTCGCCAAGCGCCTCCGCGGTTGTCTCCAACTCGAGCGCCAGCGCCGCCAGCCGGAGATAGCCGAACGTTCTGGCGGTGCTCTTCAGCGAATGTGCCTCGCGCCCAACCTTGCTGCGGTGCTGCCCGAGGCCGAGCGTTCGAAACAGTTCGAGCCGCGCGGACGTATCGCTCCAGAACACGTCCCGGACCTCAGCGGCACCGTCCTGGCCGATCTCGCGCACGAGCGCCTCGAACGCGCCCGGTTCGCGCAGCGGTTCGGTTTCGAACGTGCTCTGCGCAGGCGCGAAAGAGGCGTCAAGCATGACTTGGTCTCGGTCCCGTTGGTGCGCATCGCGAGCCCTGGGGGCACGATGCGTCGGGACATCTACTCCCATTCCGATTTCGGTTCCGGTAGCGAGACGCGCGGTGTTTGCGGGCAGCCGTAAGCGGTTGGTTTACCATGTCGCGCTCTGCGCAAGCGCGTCGTGCTTGGTCAGGATCCGAGCAGTCTGTCGTACTGGGCCTTTACCGCGGCGTAGCATTCGCACGCGGTCTGGCGCAGTCCATCCAAATTGAGGATCTGGATGTGCCCGCGGCTGTAGTGGATGAAATTGGCCTGCTGCAAGGTGTTGGCGACCAGCGACACGCTGTTGCGCCGTGCTCCGATCATTTGCGCCAAGGTCTCCTGGGTCAGCAGCAGCCGGCAGTCGCCCGACAAATCATGCGTGTGCAACAGGCAGCGCGACAGCCGCGACTCCACGGGATGGGCGGCATTGCAACCGGCTGTCTGCTGGACCTGCGCGTAGACCGCCAGCCCGTGGCGCGTCAGCAGCGTCCGCAACGTCGTGCTCTGATCGGCAGCGATGCGCAGCCGGTCGAGGTCCATCACCGATGCGACGCCCGGGACCAGCACGACTGCGGTGTTCAGCGCGCAGGCATCGCCCATGATCGAGAGCGTCCCGAGCAGGCTGTCGCGGCCGATCATGGCGACCTGCACATGCTCGCCCTTGGCCAGTTTCACGACCAGCGAGATCACGCCACGATGCGGGAAGTAGGCGCGCTTGAGCGTCTCGCCGGTTTCGACCAGCACCGCGTCATGCGGCAGATCGATCGTGCGAAGATATGCACGGATCAATTCATAGTCGTCGGCCGACAGCGCCGACAGGAAACCGTTGGATGGGCGCGCCATCGTTTCCAAAGCTGCCTCCCCGTCTTCCTCCGCCGGTAAACTCCTGTCAGCGAATTCAGATCTGTCACAGGGGTAGGTTCCATCATCTTCCCGTCGCGATATATTGGCAATTCGTTCATTGGTCATGGCCGAGACATCGGTAATGGCTTACGTCTACTTGTGCGGATCCGCTTTCCCAGGACAGCCTCTCTGACAGCCTCTCTGACCATTTCAGTTGTAGCGAGATCAGGACGCAGCAGAGCGAAAGCTGCCCGATCCAGTATTCGCTGACTGACGGCAATGCGCAGCTCGCGCTCGTGCAGGATCAATCCCGCACGTCCAATCGGTCGTAGGTCGCGCTTTCGGCCTTGGTTGTGTGCTAATGAAAAGTAGTATAAAGGTTGTGTTGCCGTCCATATACCTGTTGGAGGGCAGACAGCCTCTCTCATTTGCGGCGGAAGTAAGAACTGCGCATTGATTCGCGCACGCGCCAGACGCACCGGTACTGGCTGGCGGTCAGGAGCACCGGCAGGCGCTTATGGGGGGAAGGCGGGCGCTCGACGGCTTATTGCGTCCCCAACGAGATCGGACATCGACGCGGGCTGGCTCGCTTGTCCACCAAGTCGTCGCCGATTGCCTCGAGCGTTGCGTAGCGTGGCCGCAGGTTTTGGCTCTGTCGCGTCCGCCTTATGCGCCACGTCGACCGCGTGGCCGGTCGTCACCATCGATCCAAGCCAGAGGAGAAAGGCGTGTCCCACGGTTCAACGATTGAAGCGCCGAAGCCGCAAACTCAAACGGGGACAGAAAATCCACGCCATGTTCTGGTTGTCGACGACGACGCGATGGTGTGCATGGCCATCGAGATCTATCTGCAGCGGAACAATTTTCGGGTGACGATTGCCGAAGGTGGAGAAGCAGGACTTCGCGCGCTCGAAAACGAACATTTCGATCTGATGATCATCGACATCTTCATGCCGCATATGCGCGGGTTCGAATCGATCCGGCTCTTCCACGAGCGCGCACCCGCCATTCCACTCATCGCGATGTCGGGCTACGCCTTCGCAAACCTGAACTCGCCCGCACCCGATTTCCTGAGGATGGCGCTGGAGCTCGGCGCGGCGCGCTGCCTGCGCAAGCCGTTCACGCCGGATGCCTTGCTCGCCGCCATCAAGGATTGCCTGGCGCAGCACCATGCTGCTGCCGCGCGGTTGGGTTAGCGCGGTATGGATTGCACAGGCCGCGGGGTAAGCATCTGTTTACCGCAAGTACAATGCCTTCGGATTTCAGCAGAGGATCGATTAGAAGATCGCGTGCGCGATCCCGATTGCGAGTGATTTGATTCAACTCGCGCAACTGGCGCATATCGTCCCTTGCCGGCAGGATTTTTTTGCGCATGCCGTAAATCTGTTATCGGCGCGTTTACCTGTCGCCTCTGCGTGATGAAGCGCGGCGCCGGATTCGTCGAAAATCACAGCCGCATGCAGTCGAATGACAAATTTCTCTTCAATATCCGTATTAGCACGGAGGCTGAAATTAACGGGACCGTGAAATGGGATGTCTAACGATCTAGCAGCGGGCCTCCGTCGACTCCACGAGCGGCTCACGCGTCGAAGTCCAGCTCAGTTAAGGCGTATCCCATGGATGATCTGTTGCGGGAGTTTCTGACGGAGACCAGCGAGAGCCTGGACACGGTGGACAATCAGCTGGTGAAGT
>NZ_JBVVOZ010000053.1:0-24064 GCF_055807395.1 Bradyrhizobium sp. Kon10
GTGGCAAATCCTGACCGCACCCCTCACGGAGCCGGCGATCAATCCAGCCTGAATCAGCGTTCTTCTTCACGGACGACGACATCCGCCCGAGGAAGAGTTCTCCACCAGTGCTGGCCTAGCTTGTCAGGTGTGTCGCTCTCGCGACGTCATAATTGTTCCATGGGCCGTCGAAACGTTTTTGACTTCACGGGGTGGCGAGTTCAGCGTTTGATTATGGCGGACCCCGGGGTAAGGTCTTTTCTCTCGAAGACAGTTTGAGGCGGGTTCAAGAGGCCGCTGTCCAGCGCCAGCGGCCTCTTCGTTAGCTTCATCGGGAAAGTTCGTCCGATGCCGACGCAAGTATGCGCTCTCGCCACGTCAATCGGCGGGACAGTCGTCGTGGCCGCGATCCTGCTCTATTTCATCTTCAGCCCTGGCTAATCCGGCGCCTCTTAAGGCGAGACGCCTAGTCGTCGTGATTGCGCAGCCGTGGCCACGGGACTGCCGGGCGCATAGGGCCGTGCCAAAAAGAGGACCTACAATTGCCCCGCCGAATTGGGAAAGTCCGCGGAGGAGAAATCGCTATCTGCCGGAGCCTTGAAAGGACACGCCGAACGTGAGGTGCCGCCAGCCGCAGTGACTACGCGGCTGCCACGGATCGCGAGCAATCACCGATCCTAGTCGAGATCGACGTCGATATGGGCATGCCGATCGCGGCGGTGTTGATGCTGTTGCTGCCGTTGGCTTCGACAACGACATGTCGACCGATGCTGCTGGCGGCCGTCACCGGAAACTATGCCTCACCGAGCAGTCGACGGCATTGCTCGGCTCTTGCGATCAGGTGCTTGGCGAGATGCGCGATGATGGCATTGTCTAATCCGTCTTTCTGCGCTTGTTTCCGTACGGCGGCTACAATGTCCGGAAGCTGCTCGGCCATGGAAATCAGTCCAGCGATCATCTTGTCAGGATCGAGGCGCGTTTCGCGCGCGAACTTCTGCCAATCGCGTAAACCAATCTGGCTGAGCTTGTAATCACCGCCGATTTTCATCGCGAGCTTGATCTTCTGCAGATCGACGTCATCGTGGGGAAGAATGCTGGCGATGTCGTAGAGCGGGGCGAGCCGTACGTGAGGGCCTCCGGCCAGCAGCAGCGAATAATTTTTGGCATGAGCATCCGTACCCGCAATCAGCCAATTGAAGCCTAGCGCGTCGACAAACGTGTCAACATCGGCGACGCGATCCGTGGAGTAGGTGCGCAAAAGCTCGATCACATCGGCAGGGCTTGGTCCGCCATCGTTTTGATACTTCATGGTCGGCAGGATGCCGAGCGCCTGGCAGATATCTTCCTGGTGGATACGGACGATCTCGTTCCCACTGAACTGCCGGTCGTAGCGCTCGATGACGATGGCGATTTCCTTTCCGAAATGCATCACCTGGGTGTCGGCGACGGGCAGACCGACATTGCGCGCAAGTATGAGGCAGATATGTTCAGTTTCCGCGTGTCCATCGAAATGGCCGGTCGGCGGTTTAAGGATATGCGTCGTCGGAACGCGCCCAGAGGGAATTCCCCACTTGCCTTTTTGCAGAAGCAAGGCGGTTTTGGGTTGTGCACCCGCAAGGCTGAATTGTCCGGTATCGCGCGGCAACCGCCATGCGGCGTGATCCTCACGCAGTGTTTGCAGGCGTTTGGCGATCGCCGTTTCATCAAGCCATTCGACCTTGTCTTCGGCCCCGCTTCGCAAGGCGCCCAGCCGATCAGGCTTGACGAACTGAACGGCACCCGCGCAGTCCTCGCCGACATGGGAAATAAGGGCAAACACGTTGCGCGCGGACACCTGAAATCTTCGCGCCCACCGTTCGAGCACGCGTTCGTTGTCGGGCAGGAGTCCCCAGAGGAAAGCTTGCACGGCGGAAGGACCGTGCTCTTCGGCCGCGAGCGGCATGGACAGCGACAGCGGATAGGCTCCTTCGGCCTGGCGCCAGTCGCTGTCATAGACAAAAGTGAGCCGGCCGCGGGCGTCATTGCGCACGCGGCCGATTTCCTGCCCATCCAGCAGAGTAACAAGTTCGCTGGTCATGCCTTTTTCTTCCTGGCCTTGGCCACGATGGCGTTGATATCGACGGCTGGCCTGGTGGCCCCGCGGGCGGGCGCTTGTTCGGTGCCCGCGTCCAGGCGAATGTCCAGGGCGTCAAGGGCGCGAAGGATCAGACCGAGTTCAGCGCGCGCGTGACCGTGCTCAACTTCGATCACCCATTGGCGACTGACGCCAATGCTCTTGGCGAACGTCGATTGATCGAGTTTGAGTTTCTTGCGCCGGTCGCGAAGGACGGCGCCGAGTTCGGCCGGTGTGCGTATGAGCATGGGATTTCCAAATGTCAACGTTCGGTTACTTTCGCATAAGACGGCGTTCGTTGACAATTTGTAAATGTCAGCGATCGATGACATCATAAAAAGTCATCAATCGCGGACATAGGCTCCGTCCGCGCCGACTTGATCAGCAGCGGATCGACCTGTTTCACCGCGGCAATGGTATTGAGCAGGAGTGGCCAGGCGCAGCTATAGATTACCATCGTGATGTTCGACAGCTCGCCGATTCTGAGCAACAAGACCGGCAGCGGCGCGGTGTTGCGGCAGATCTCGATGAACTGGTTCACGAGATTGCCGACTCGCGCATACCAACCGACCGCCACGCCAAGCGGGACGATCAAGGCGACCGAAATCAAAAATCCGCTCAGGGCACGCAGCAGGCTGGCGGAGACGTCATCATAGAGCTCGCCGGTTTGCGCAAGCTGCCAGCCCGCAGCAATGATGTCCGAGAGCGGTGGCAGGAACACGGGATCGATCAGCCCGAGCCTCCGAGCCGCGTCCCACGCCGCCAACAGGGAAATCAGCAGCAATGAGCGGTGCCCGAAGGCAGCCAGCCCGCGGGCCGCGGCGCGGATCCGGTCCACCGCCGGCGATGCCGGTCTTTCCACGCTGGTGAGCGGCTCTCGGCGCCCGTGCGCAACTCCAGCAATGTCAATATTTCGAGACTAGACATGGGCGACCTCCTCCACTTTGCGATCGGTGCGCGCACCAGCTCCGCCAGCCAACTGTGCCTGCTGTGCTTTCAGCACTTCCTCGCAAAAGGCTCCAGACCTGGTGGCGCACGCTGCCGAACTCAGGCACTGAGCGCACGTCGTCAGCCTCGCTGCGGAGCCCATCCGGAATGTCGAACACCTGCTTGATCCGGCCCGGGCGGGACTCATGACCGCCACCCGCTGGCCGAGTACGATGCCCTCGTCGATGCCGTGGGTGATGAAGACGATTGTCTTGCCGGTGGCGCGCCAGATCCGCAGCAGCTCACCGTGCAGCATCGCGCGTCTGGGCGTCGAGCGCGGCGAACGGCTCGTCCATCAGCAGCCTTCGGGATCGTAGGCGAGGCTTCGCGCGATCGCGACACGCTGCTTCATGCCGCCGGAGAGCTCATGCGGCTAGCGGTCGGCAAAGCCGGACAGCCCGACCAAATCGAGGAAATGCCGCGCGATGTCGAGACCCTGCTGGCCTTGAGCCCGGCGATATCGAGACCGAACTCGACGTTCTCTTCGGCGGTACGCCAGGGACACAGTGCATACTGCTGGAACACGATGCCGGGGGTGGCGACCGGGTCCGGCAATCGGCCGGCCATCGAGCAGAATCCGGCCGCCGGTCGGCAGCGTGAGCCCGCCTACCAGATCGAGCAACGTGGATTTCCCGCAGCCGCTTGGGCCACCCAGGGCGAGGAATTCGCCGGAGCGAACATCCAGCGTGATGTCCTCCAGAGCGGCGAAGTGACGGCCTGGTCCGCGGCCCTCGCCGCGCACGACGAACTCCTTGCGGACATGCTCGAAACGGATCTTCACAGTGGTTATCGGGCCCCCGCCGTCCTTCCGGACGGAAATAGTTGAACGCATTGGTGTAGGTGTCGGAAGCCTTGACCTGGCCCGGCTTGAATAGGCCGTCCTTCACAGCCAGTCGATCCACATCTGGATCTCGCTATCCGAGATCACGCCGTCGTGGCCGCAACGCCGGTGCTCTTCCAGTATTTGATCGAGGAGGCATCCTCGTTGCGCTTGGGCTCGACAACGATCTTGTCGAACCGGGCCCGCACCTCTTCCGGCGTTGTGGTCTGGGCCCATTCGATGGCTCGCGAAATCCCTCCACCAGCCTGCGCGAGGCATTGGGGGTGTCGTAGATGAATTTGTCCCGCAGTACATACGCACCGCCGGTGAACTGGCCGAACAGATCGGTGTCATTAAAAAGCGAACGGATGCCGCCGCGCTCAAGGGCTTTGTCGCGCAAGACGCCGCTTAGCGCACTCACCTCGACTTGGCCCTGGCGCAACGCTTGCTCGCCGCTGACCGGCGGGATCGCCACCGCCGCGCCTTGGCGTCCTTGAACCCAGCAACGCTCGACGCCATCCTGCTAGACAGCAGTGCCAACACTCCCGAGCCTATGCCGCGCGATCTCAGCACCGGAGGCGTCAACCACGATTACGACCGTGCCCGCATCACGATGATATTCGGGATCGCTGGCGATATCCCGAGCGACAAGGGCGGCGTATTTGACCGCTAGTTCAGCAGAGCGAAATAGCTCCCCCACATCGTCCGCCTGTGTCTCTCCGTTGTGGAAAATTGGGAAGTAGTAGCGTCGCATAGCCGCCGGCCCTCGTCCTTTAACCATGATCATGCCCACATCTCGGGACGGCCCGCACCTGTCAAAAACGACAGGGATCGCGCGACAGCGACTTCGCGCAATGGATCGTTATGCGCTTTGTTGCACTGTGACTTGCCCTCGCGCTTCGGTTGCGGTTGAATTCGGGGTGAGTGATTGGGGAATCAGAATGAGGTCGAAAATTGCAGCCGGCTTGATGGCGCTCTTGCTCTCGACTACTTGGGCCCCGACGGCTGAAGCTCAGTTCGAGCCGTTGGCATTCCGGTCTGCAGGAAGATCCCGAGCGAAAAGACAGATTGAACTGCTTCGACAGATCGGGAAAAGGACGAAGATCAAGAATCAACCACCGAGCCCACTCCCGTCAAAGCTAAGTGGACGTTTCGAAGGGCAAAATCCCCGATCGATGACAGCGATCAACTCGTTGCAATGCTCTAGGGCGAAACAGGGAAACGTTGCTGATCCTAAGATGCTGGGAGAACAAATCCGTCTTTATCCCGCCCGAGCTCGTTATTTCTGGCACCGGAAACCTCTACGACCTTCTAAGCCGGGTAAACGGAGATTCAGCCGCAAGTGTTCCGGGCAGCACCAATGGAAGGGCGATCTTTATTCCTAACGCACAAAACTTATGGAATCGCTCTCGGACCAAGGCAAGCTGTTCATCAGAGCGACTGGTTTTCAAGGCACATCCAACGACGGCGCGTTCCTCTTAAATGACGTCACAGCCGCAAGGAACCGAACGGCAGAGACCTGTCGTTGAACGACATCTAAGCCGAGCTCAATGAAGGCGGTTAAATGAGCTCGCTGATTTTTGAGGCGGCCTCAGGGGCGCTATTAGCTCCTATGAGCGATCTGGTCCTGTATGAAAGCAGCAAGGCGACGTCTGGCATTTAACGCAGCAACCGCTTTCGAGCTCGCCAGTCGTGCAGCATCAGCCGAATGCCGGCTGTGGAGGACCGACGTCGTTCATTGAATGGGCAAATTCCTGCGGGACAGCGCAAGGTCCGGAGCACCAAGCGCTGCTCAACCTGATCGGGACTTCGATACCAGGAAGGACACAATGATGCGGTATCCTCGGACTTTGGCGGCAGCCGTTTTCGCACTCGCCGTCATTGCCTGGGCAGTGGTGGCTGAGCGCCTCCCAGAGACCCCGCTCCGGATCGAGGCTTCGCGGACGGGGGCCACCGCCCCCGACCTCCAATAGGTCTCAGAGCGCAGCCCTTACATGCGGACAGAGCGGCGATAACGAAGGGGCGCCCAGCCGCAAACGGGGCGAGCGGTTGGGTCACCGCTTTGAATGGCTCACCCGATCCGTAGATTTTCCGCCGAGTCTTTTCCGCGATTGTTCACGACGTCGAAGCTGACCTTAGCCCCCTCCGCGAGTGAGGTGAAACCGGCCTTCTCAACTGCCGAGATGTGAACAAAGACGTCCTTGCCGCCGTTGTCAGGTTGAATGAACCCGTACCCTTTCGTCGGGTTGAACCACTTCACTCTCCCCATAGCCACGTAACGTCTCCATTTTTCAAAAACCAAAACTACTGCGGGAATTCCGACAAAAGAAAGGCTGGTCGCGAGGCGCGCGGGCCGATAACGGCACGCTGATTTAGTCGGCATGCCCCCAGTCAAGTAGATCCAAATAGCGAATCTGAAGTGTGAGCGGCTGTTTGGAGCCGTCTAAGAGCACACGTACCCTGTTGCCGGTGGAGCCTAGCGCAAGGACAACGCCGAGCTTGCCGGATAATGTTCGACCAGCCGACTCAGCCAACATGATACAACAACCCGGTGCCACCCTATCCATGATGAGGGACAATTCTGAAAAGGGCGGACAAAACTTGTGGTCGGACATGCAGGCGAAAATATCGTAAAATCGGCACAAGGAAAAGCCGCGCAGGCTCGGTAAGGACACAAATGTAATAACGATGCTGCCTCGGATCGAGTATCCTCATTGGTTGATGTTGGCGGGACCCATGTTTGTGCTGCCAGGAATGGCCGGATGGGCGGTTCAATGAAGCCGACAACCGGCCCGCGCTGACGCGGGGGGCCCTGAGCGCCTCCGCTGCGGCAGATAGCAGAGCTCAATGGACGTACTCATGATTTCCCCCGTATTTGACAGATGTTGGCGGATCAGCGGCCCAAAGAAAGCACGTGCGCCGGATCCGCTCACTGATCAGCATTTGCAGTATATGCAAGCAACTTTTCTTTTAATGCAACCACCGAGAGTCGGAACATCGTAACGCTTGCGGGCCGACTATCTGAGAGCCGCTGGATGCCGATTTTGAATCCGGACTATCCAATTGCTGTCGCCTTCCCGGCGTGCTCTGAACAGATCGACGCAGTTCCTCGAACAAAGGGGAGTTCGCCACGACTAGTGGCGGATGAGACCGAGCCTGCCACCACACAGAGCGCAACGCGCCGCTCCGTTCTTTCGACGATTTTCCGAGTATCGGGGCATTGTTGGCTCCTCCTCTTTCTCGTAGCTGCTCGTCACGTATCTTTTTGCTGTACGTCGATAGCTATTGATGGGCGCTGTGGCATATCTGTCCTCATCGACTGCCGCTCTTGAAGAGCTCGAAATCAAGTGCTGCAATTGCCCAGCTTCGGTCCGGCAGGGCCTCGTTTCAATACGTCAGACAATGTCACGGCCTCACCGGCCCAGCCTGAGGAGTGCAAGCAGCCGTGCTTGGGTTGGCAGGTTTAATTTCCCATCTATTTTCACCCGGGACCCAGAGCGGCAGCAATGCTGCAGCGGGTGATTTGAGGACGATCTAGATCAGCGCTTTCAGATACTCAGGCCGCCTTCGGGCGACCTCCTTGCGTGAGTGCGGCAATACTTGTCATAAAATATAGAACGATGACTGCCCGCATTTAAGAAGGATCGGGAGGCGTGACATTGACTATCAGCTTCTCGGCAGCGAGCAGCAACAACGTCAGCTTGTCTTGCTAAGCGCGAGTTGGCGCAGTTACTTGAAGCGGCCGAACAACCATGTCCTGGGCTGGTTGAGAAAGGCCGTGGCGCTCGACCGCCTGGTCGCAAGCGGCCTCGACCCGGCTCATAATGACCCGACTCATAATAAACGCGAGACGCTAGAAAATGGGTCGTCTTCACGAGGGACACTTTAATTCTGCAAAAAAGCCGGCCTCGGGGATGACTCTTGGGGCCGGAACTTATGGTCTTCTCTCTCCCAGAGACCGGCAGAGGCCAAGAAGGAAGCACAAGCAGCGGGCATCGCACACGCCAAGGCGAACCTCGTTCGACTATCTTGGCCGCAAGCCGAGCTTCACGCGTGACCAGCTACAGACCGTCCGCAACATGCTTGAGCTTGAGGCAGGCACCAGCGCCATACCGGGCTGAGCCGTCAAGCGGCGCTCCGTATCAAGGCTGACCGTGTGGCGCCGATGGGAGCCGCTGAACGGCACGCAAGCTGAGCTAGCGCCACACCCTGCGCCCCAGACGACGAGGTTGGAGAGATGCTTAGAAGGTCACCGCAATTCCGTAATCATCCGATCAGCCATCGACCGTTGTGGATATCGAACTTCACCAAACCCTCGTCTCGCATTTTCAAGAGGAGGGACTGGCAAGCTTCCTGATTCATGATATTGGCGCGTTTCATGACCTCGTACAGTTTGAGCGGTTTCTCTCGGAGCGCCGTCAAGATATTTTCTCGATCATTCAGCACGACGAAACTCCTACCATTACAAGCGCGCTAAATTACAGAGAGTACGACAGCTGATCTTCCGCCACGACTATCTCGATATTCTCGGACGTGGTTTTGATGCGATATCTAAGACGTCCGTCTGCCTCGATGGGCATACATTGAATTATGGTGTAAATCACCCGGTGGACCACTTGCTCCACGCCTTGTGGACCTTGGGGCCGATAGCGAACCTCCTCATTCAACCTATAGGGATAATGACGCACAATGATTTCGGCTGCTCTAGCGTGGAACGTGCTATGATGCAATGCATCGATTTGCCCTCCGGAGAGCGTTACGCGTCCGCGCCTCGCGATCGCAGGAGCGCAACGGAGAGGTCTGCCGTTAACGGCGGCAAGCGCCGAGCCAATCTTCAAGGCGCCGATCATGATAGAAAGTTCCAAGGAGCGATCACGCCGAGCGGCTCGCCGCGAACGAGACGGAGCACATCGCGCGCCGTGGCGCGATCTCGCCATAGATCTTGTTGATCGCCTCCGCGTAGTAGCGAATGGTCGCCACCGCCACAGCGGCTCGGCCTTGTACGCCATCCCGATCTCGATGCCGTTGTCGCGTACGCCGAGCACGGCAAGCTCGAGCGCATGACGCGCGACGAGCTCGGCCAGGCGCAACAGCACCTTCTTGCGTTCCGCGGGCGCGGCGCGCGACCATGCTCCCTTGTCGCAGGCTCTTCGCGCACCTGTACCGCGCGTCTATATCGGCGACACCGCCGTCGGCGATCGGAGTCAGCAGCTTGCCGTCGATGGGAGAGATGACGTCGAGCCGCGCGCCGCCTGCGCCCTCGACCGCGGCGCCTGCAATGAAGTGCTGCCGCGGAGAGATGGCTGCGGATCGCCGCGCGTTGATGTCGGATTGCAACATGAGAACGCCCGGAGCGAAACGTTGGATCGGCGGCTGCGCCGCCGACCGCGATTATGCGCTTCATACAGCCTCGATGCGACATTTCTCACAAATCCACCGATAGGTGGATATCATGCATCGCAGCAAATCCATAACGTTGCGGCAACATTCATCTGCGCTCGGACATGGGCCGTTGCGCGTCCGTTCGCTGACACTGGCCTTCCAATGACCAACAGATCACGCCCTCGCATCTTGCTGATCGGCACGGGCGACACTAAGTCGGACGAGCTCCTGTTCATGCAGCGCTGCATTGCGGGCGCCGGCGGCGAGACCGTCTTGATGGACGTCAGCGTGCTCGGCGATCCCCCTTACAAGGCAGCGCACGACAAGCACGCGGTTGCCGCCGCCGCCGACACGACGATCGCCGCCGTGATCGCGAGCGGCGACGAGAATTCGTCGATGACCTTGATGGCGCACGGCGCCGCCCGGCTGACGCGGCAACTCTGCGACGACGGCCGGATCGACGCCATGATCGCGATCGGCGGCACCATGGGCACCGACCTCGCGCTCGAGGTCGCGCTCGCCCTGCCGCTCGGCTTTCCAAAGCTGATCGTGTCGACCATCGCCTTTTCTCATCTGATTCCCCCCGAGCGCATCGCCGCCGATCTGATGATGATCCTGTGGGCCGGCGGCCTCTACGGCCTCAACGGCACCTGCACGGCGGTGCTGTCGCAGGCCTGCGGCGCGATCGTCGGCGCGGCCCGCGGCGCCATCAGGCTGCGGCCCGAGGGCCCGATCGTAGCGCTGACCTCGCTCGGTAAGAGCTGCCTCAGCTACATGGTCGAGCTGAAGCCGCAGCTCGAGGCTCGCGGCTATGAGGTCGTGGTGTTCCACACCACCGGCATGGGCGGCCGTGCGATGGAATCGATCGCAGCGCAAGGCGGATTTGCCGCGGTGCTCGACCTCAGCCTTCAGGAGGTCGCCAACCAGGTGATGGGTTCGGTGGTAAACTCCGGCTCGGACCGTCTGATGAATGCAGGCCGGAACGGCATTCCGCAAATTGTGGCGCCCGGCGCCATCGACATGGTGGACTTTCCCGCCTGGCTGCCGGTGCCGACGGAACTCGCCGATCGTCCGTTCCATGCGCATAACCGCCTGCTTGCGTCCGCGAGCTCCGGTGCCGTCGATCGCCGACGGATCGCGCGCGCCATTGCCGCGAAGCTTGCGGAGGCGACGGCGCCAGTAGCTTTCGTCCTTCCGTTCGGCGGCATCCAGCGATGGGATCAGGACCGCGAGACGCTGTACGATCCCGAAGGCCTCAGCGCCTTTGTCACGGAAATGCGTGCGGCGATCCGCCCGCCAATCGAGCTTCACGTGATCAAGGACCACATCAATCACCCGGGCTTCGTCGCGAAGATCCTGGCGATCTTCGACCGCTGGGTGGCACACGGCATCGTTCCAGCCGGCAAGGTTCCAGCGGAGCAGACATGAGCATATCCGCGCCAAGGGCGCTGGTGCTGGATTTCGGCGAGGTGATCTTAAAAACCTTGTTCGAAACGCATGATGCGGAAGCCGCCCGGCGTTGCCAAGGGAGCACTGACTTGGCGCTGGCCATCGCGGAGGACACCGATCCGCTCTGGTCGGCGATGCAGCGCCGAGAATTGTCCGAGCGCGACCATTGGCTGAGTCGCAGCCGGGAGGTCGGCAGCTCATCGGCGAGGACCGGGGGGATAGGCAGACCTTCGTCCGTCGGGCGCGCGGCGCTGATCCGATGCTCATCATCCGCCCCGAAGCCGGGCGCCATCCGGATCGCGCGAGGAGCCGGCGGCAAGGTCGCCATTCTCTCCAACCAGCCTCGACCTCTTCTAAGGCGCGGAGTTTCGGCGCAAGCGGCCGCTGCTCGGGCATTCGAGAGCATCGTCGACGCCACGCATACCGACATCCTGAAGCCCGCCCCCCCAACGCCGATGGCGCCGTGTGCGATGCCCTCGAGCTCGCGCCGCAGGCCTGCGTGTTCGTCGACGACCAGGAACGCGACATCAAGGGTGCGATCGCCTGCGGCCTCACGACCGTCTGGTTCGATGTTCGACATCCCCAGAACTCTTCCCGGCAGGCACTCCACATGCTCGGCCTTGCCTTTCGACAGCGGAGCCATCCATGCCCGAAATCAATTTTCTCGTCGAGAACAATGCCCGCCGGATCTGGCATCCGATGGCGCATCCCAAAGACATGCAGGACCATCCGCCGCGGATCATCATGAAGGGCGAGGGCATCCACGTCACCGACATCGAAGGCAAGACCGTGCTGGACGCGGTCGGGGGGCTCTGGAATGTGACGCTCGGTTACAGCTGCGATCCGATTAAGAAGGCGATCGCCGACCAGCTCAAGGAGTTGCCCTATTATTCCGGCTTTCGCGGCGTCTCGACGGGACCCGCGATCGAGCTCGCCTATGAGCTCACCGAATGGTTCAAGCCGGAGGGCATGGTGCGCGCGTTCTTCACCTCGGGTGGATCCGATTCCGTCGAGACCGCGTTGCGACTCGCACGGCAATATTGGAAGATCAAGGGCCAGCGCGACCGCACCAAATTCCTGGCACTGAAGAAGGGCTATCACGGCACGCATTTCGGCGGCGCATCCGTCAACGGCAATGCCAATTTCCGCCGCAACTACGAGCCGCTGCTGCCGGGCGTCTACCACATCCCCTCGCCCTGGACTTACCGCAATCCCTTCAACGAGACCGACCCTGCGAAGCTCGCGCAGCTCTGCGCCAATGCGCTCCTCGACGAGATCGAATTCCAGGGCGCCGACACCATCGCCGCCTTCATCATGGAGCCGGTGCTCGGTGCCGGCGGCGTCATCGTGCCGCATTTGAGTTTCATGGGACTGGTGCGCGAGATCTGCGACCGCTACGGCATCCTCCTGATCTCGGACGAGGTCGTCACCGGCTTCGGCCGCACCGGGGCATGGTGCGGCGCGCGGCTCTGGAACGTCAAGCCGGACATGATGACAATCGCCAAGGCCGTCACATCGGGCTATTTCCCGCTGGGCGCCACGATGATCGGCGATAAAATCGCCGAGGCGTTCGAGAGCGACGAGACGAGCTTCGGCTCGATCGGCCATGGCTACACGTATTCCGGCCATCCGGTCGGTTGCGCGGCCGGTATCGCGGCGGTTGCCGAAACAAAGCGGCTTAAGCTCGACGCCAGGGCCGAGGCCTACGGCGCCATCATCGACGAGGCGCTCGCGGCTCTCAAGCAAAAGCACGAGATCGTCGGCGACGTGCGTGGCAAGGGCTTGATGGCCGCGCTCGAGCTGGTCGCCGACCGCGGCAGCAAGAAGGCGCTTGACAAGAAGCGCGTCGGAAAGATCGCCGATGCGATCTACGATGCCGGCGTGATGGTTCGCGTCTCCGGCAGCAATATTATCCTCTCTCCGCCGTTGATTATTACGGCCGAGGACGCCAGGACGATCGCTCACGCGATCGACCACGGCCTTGCGACTGGTTGATGAAGGCAAGCGTGGCCGCTAATTCGGCCGCACCATCAGCGCCACCACCGCGGAGCGCGTCTCCACGCCGAGCTTTTGAAAGATGTGGATGAGGTGCGTCTTGACGGTCGCCTGGCCGATCTTAAGGCACTCGCCGATCTCGCAATTGGTGCGGCCGTAGCACAACAGCCGTACCACGTCCATCTCGCGGCTGGTCAGCCCATAGCGCTGCCCGTCCTCGGACGCGGCGGCGCGGCCGACCAGGTTGAACTGGAGGTACTGGTGGATCTTCTCGGCGATGGTCACGGCGCGCTCCGGGATCCTCGCCTCCCTATCCCATACGACGCTCATCCCGGCGACGATTTGGTCGTCGCGCCGGAAGAAGAAATCGAGGATGTCGACGATGCCGCATTGGTCGATGAACGAGCGGTAGAGCGCTGTCTCGCCTGTTTGCTGGCCGGCCATCGTCTTACTGAGGCGCGCCACCGCAAGGTCACCCGCATGAGTCGGATGCTGCGGGTCGAAGGCACTCATGCCCTCGAGATACTGTAGATGAAACGGCTCCGGAATGCGCGCCAGGAGGAAGCGCCGGAGGTTGTAGCCCTCGTCGACTTCGTAAAATGCGGTCGCCGAGCCCTCCAGCATGGACTGGGCAAAATGCACGGCTTCGGTCGTTACGGCCTCCGAGCGGCCCATGAGCATCAGCATGGCCTAGTTTCCTCGATTCCACTCCATTCGGGACATCTGGTGCGTCCTCGCGCGGGCGACGCCGGGAGAGGCACGGCACGTACTTAAGCAACTTGCGGGCCATCGGTTTAGGTTGCCGCCGAGCCGAGGTCCGAACCTGGTCTGCGCCTCGATCGATTGACTGGACAGCGACACCGGCACGTTCGCCGCAACCGATTCGATCCTCGCACGGATTGCCGGCCTACACGACCGGTTGATTGCCGAACGCACAAGCCGCATCACATCGTGACGCCCTGCATTGATGAATTCACATCGCGCGACGTTGTACAATGCGGGCAGCATCGATCTACTCGATCTAACCGCGATGCTTAAATTCGCACGCCAACCTAGCGGGACCATTCCGACCGGTCCGATGGTCATGCTCATCAAAGCGGAAAGCGCGACTATGGCACCTCGGTGACATTCGACGAGCGCCTGCTCGCTTGCAGTGCCGGGGCGGGATCGCTTGGATTGGCATCCGATGAGTGGCTCATCCATGCCAGCTCGGGCAGCCCGATCGGCAAGGCGGCGGTGACGATCGGCGGCAACCGATCGGCGCCCCGGCCTGGGAGCCGCGTCCCACAGGAGCAATAAGGCGATGACCACCGGGAGCGTCGTCCGAGCCAGCCAATTGCCAGCTTGCGGAACGAAGCGGGCTGAGGAATGGCGCCGCTCCCCGGCGGCGGCGCGGCAGCTCTTGTTGCTGATGCAGGAATTGCCGTGCCGCTCGCGAAATACGGTGCGCTCCGCATTTCAAACACACGTACGGCTCAGCCCTTGTCCTATTCCGACATTTTGTTCTCAAGCATACATGGATGGCGCGACAACCAAGATGAGAACGCGTCTCGCCGTCCAGACATCAGCGGCACGACGATATCACGGAAGAAGATGCCGATCGAGAGCTCGGGGCCTTCCGACGGCTGAGCAGACAGTCGTACCGTGTTGCGAGCTCACGGTAGGGCGCTTGTGATCAGCGTCCCGGACTTTTGCGCTCGATCGTATGGTTGGAACGGCCCGGAAACTGCGCTCTTCTGTCGCGTGAGGCACCACGTTTCACGTCAAGGAGTTTGCAGCACTTCAATTTCAACCGCTGTGCGGGCGCATGTCTAGACCCAGCTCGAAATTAATCAGGCCAACGCTTGGCACGGACGTTGCTATTGAGAGCTAGGACAGCAAGCGAGTGGGCGCGGCCAGATGAGCAATATCTTCCGTGGGCCATATCCGAGAGGTGCAACACCGCCCCCGAGCGGATCAACCTTCTCAGCCCGATGATCGAGTTTAACGTTGAACGGCTTGCCGGTTTCGCACGCGTCTGGCCCACCGTGTTGCTGCCCTGGACTACTCCCGCCGCTCGCTAAGCACTCATGGAGGTTGAAATGATGACCCAACTCGGCGCATCCGTACGCAGCCAAACAACAGACGTGGATGCAATGTTGGCCGAACTGCGTTTGAACAATGATCCGCACGATGTCGAAGTCGGCGGCATGTCTTTGCACATCCTGCCCGGGGTTTTGTCACCGCGCCTGAGTCACGCACCGGACGCACTGATCTCGAAATGGCACATCGAGCCCGGCGCGGCGGTACTCGATCTTGGGTGCGGATCCGGTGTGCTGGGCCTTGCAGCACTCCGTGCCGGGGCAAGACGTCTAGTCGCTCTCGACATAAATCCGCAGGCCGTTCTCTCGACGAAGATAAACATAGAGCGATTAGGCTATGGAGATCGAGCAGAAGCCCTCGAGAGTGACACCTATGCTGCGCTACAACCTGGAGCACAATTTGATACCATTATCTTTGCCGCCCCCTATTGGAACCGCAAGGCCAATGACGATCTCGAGCGTTCGTGTTTCGATCAAGATCACAAGGTCATGGCCGCCGCCCTCGGAGGGGCGCACGTCTGGTTAAGTCCGAAGGGTGCGATGTATGTGATTTTCTCCGATCAGGGAGACGTGGGGCATGTCATGAACCTGATCGAGGAGAGCAAGCTGCGCGTCAGAGGCATGCATATTTTCCGACCGACCATTCCAGGCGGGCACGTCCGCATTGTTTGGAAGCTATCCGCGCGATGAAAGTCTCTTGGCCAAGAAGCGCGGTACCCATCACATCAGCGCCAAGCGCTTGGCAGTGTAGTCGATCAGGCCAATTTGCATGTTCCCGACCCAGCTGAAATCGCTTGGCCGCGTGCATGAGTGCGCATCTCGATCGCGACCGTCGAGAGACATCGCAGGTCCGATGCCGTGATCCAGACAATAGCCTCCAAGAACATACTGGTTGGCTTCACCCCGGAGTGCGAGGTGAGGATTAATCCCGCCCGGGCTCGAGCGGTTCGGCCGGACGCCTCTTGGGGCCGGGCACAATTCGTCGCCCCGACAGTGAGATCTGACGAGTGGGCGAGATAGCGTTGCGGGCCCGATGCGCAATGCTACGACCATCGCGAACTTGTGAACTCGGCGGCAGGGGCGGACCATCGCTACGTTCCGTAATTTGAGTGTAGTTTCACGAGCGATCTCGCTGCGGTGATCAGCCGGATCGCAATTCTAAGAATTGAAGTCATGCCTAGATATCAACGCTTCAGGGCTAGGCGGCGCTCTTTCCCTGCAGCGTTATGAAGGGGGCGCCCCGCCTCTTTTCGACGAACGAGCGCATTTTACTGCAGTTCTTATGCGTCAATCCAGCAAGTGAGATCGTTTCAAGCACGACATCCACGCAAAGCTAGGGTCGTCGACGCAGTCATATACTTGAGCTTCTCCCGGGGACTGATGATCAGGCGCCTTCTTACTGGATGCGAAAACTTCGTCTCAGACATGGTCCAGCTTGATTCAGCTAAACACCGGGCAGTGCGATCGACAGGGCGCCTGCCGCGCGGTAGCAGCTGAACGGCTGCCCGAGTCCTGCATGATTGGCGAAGGAGGCTTCTGTCGCTTTCGGCGACCTCAAGCCGCAATGTTTGGGATTACCGGCGGTAAACTATGATTCGACACATCGTATTCTTCACCGCAAAAGATAAGGCGCATATCGACAAAATCATCGAGGGCCTTTCCGTTCTCACCAAAATCCCGCACGCTCGGCGGCTTGAGGTCGCTCGCAACCGCAAGAGTGACCGGCTTGGCAACGAAATTGATGTGATCGTCTACGGTGAATTCGACGACGAAGGCCAACTCGAAGCCTATAAAGCGCACGAGCTTTATCAAGATTCGATCCGGCAAGTAAGACCGCTCCGCGAGCTACGTCTCGCGGCCGACTACAGCATGTCTGCAGATGCGGAGCCAGTATGTTCGGCAGGCCCTCCCCACGGGCGTGGTTAATTGTCAGGCATGTAGGGCTTTTGGGTGGCCATAAGGCTCGCCTTCGCCGGGCGGAATTACGATCACCGATGTATCGCTGAGCTGAGCGACAGAATAATGCATGTAATGGAACTGCAGTGGATCGAGCCCGTCACAACCATGCGAAGCCTCTCGCATCGGAGGCACCTCACGTTCCTGGATAGCGCATCGAGAGACGCGGTGCTCGGGCAGCATTCGTATGTGACGTGCGATCCCTTCTGCACCTATATGATCGCGGACGGGAAAGGCATTTGCAACGGAGAGACCATTGTGGGCGATCCGTGGGTGGCACTTCGCGCTCTGCTAGCCAACTATCCGCAAGTGCACTGCGCCGATCTCCCGGCTTTCCAGGGCGGTGCCGCCGGCTTTTTTGGATACGAGCTGAACAGGACGCTGGAGCGATTGTCGGTGCCGGCTATCGGGGGGCATCGCTTGCCTCAGGCAATCCTACATCTTTACGACGTCGTGATAAGCTTCGATCACAGCCATAACAGATGTTGGGTCGTTTCTACCGGGTGGCCGGAGCAGGATCCGGCTCGCCGGCGTGAGAGAGCTCGCGGAAGAGCCGAAGAATTTGTTGCGCTGATTAGAGTCTCAGCCTCCCCTCCTGATTTGACACCAGGCCAAGCCGGCTTATGGCATTCAAATTTCAGTCGCCAAGGATACATTGCGGCAGTACAGAGCGTAATTGATCTCATTCGGGCGGGTGACGCCTTCCAGGTCAATATTGCGCAACGCTTCAGCGCGCGCCTGGCGAACTCGTTCGATCCGATAGCCTTCTATTGTCAGCTGCGGAGAGTGAATCCGGCTCCCTTTGCCGCCCTCCTTCGGTATGGCAAGCTCACCATTGCATCGAGTTCGCCCGAGCGTTTCCTCAAGCTTCACGGTCGACGTGTCGAAACGCGGCCTATTAAGGGGACGATGGCGCGTTCTGCTGATCGGGAGGAAGACCGGCGTCGTGCTGAGACGCTGTCAGGTTCGGAAAAAGACCGCGCCGAGAACACCATGATCGTCGACCTCCTACGCAATGATCTCTCGCGCGTTTGCACGCCCGAATCAATCCATGTCCCGTCATTTTGCAACCTCGAGTCCTATGCATCAGTGCACCACCTCGTGTCGGTCGTTACGGGTGAGCTGGCATGCGGAGAGGACGCCGTCAGCCTACTTCGAGCCTGCTTTCCCGGCGGCTCCGTTACCGGAGCTCCCAAGGTACGCTCGATGGAAATTATTCTGGAGATCGAGCGTGTGGCGCGAGAGGTGTATTGCGGTGCCATAGGCTACATAGGGTTCAATGGACATATGGATTCAAATATTCCCATTCGCACCGTGACGATCGATGCCGGCCAGGCCGCCTTTCATGCAGGTGGCGGGATAACGGCAATGTCCGATCCGGTCGCCGAATATGAGGAGAGCCTAGCAAAAGCAGAGCGCATTTTTCGCGCATTTATTGCTGAAGGCGCCGGTGCATCTTGATTGTCATCATCGACAACTACGACTCTTTTGTCTTCAACATTGCGCGATATTTCCGCAAGCTTGGTGCAGCAACATGTGTCGTCCGGAACGACGCGATGCATGTGAGCGAACTTGCTGACCTCAGGCCCCGCGCGATCGTCATCTCCCCCGGCCCGGGCACTCCAAATGAGGCTGGAATATCGACAGCCGTCGTTCGCGAACTTTCCGGTCAGGTGCCAATTCTCGGCATCTGTCTCGGACACCAGTGCATTGGGAACGAGTTCGGCGCACGTGTAACGCGCGCACGCCGTCCTATGCATGGTCGGCCCTCGTATGTCACGCATGAAGGCGGGGGCCTGTTCGAAGGACTACCATCCCCACTTTGCGTAGGGCGCTACCATTCGCTTATCGTCGAATTGGATCCGTCATCTGCCCGAGACCTCGCTGTGACAGCACTCTCGGATGATGGGGAGATCATGGCTCTTGCCCATCGCAATCAAGCGACATATGGCGTGCAGTTCCATCCGGAGTCGATACTAACACCGCAAGGGGACGCACTATTCGCAAACTTCCTACGGCTTGCAGAGCTTTCTTAAGGCGGCCGTACAGGTCGGTTTCACAATGCGCAGCTCGATAAAATACCGGTCAACGCGAAAGGAGCAATACTGCCGAAACGGGTTGAGTTCATTGCTGCGGGCAGCACACAACGCCGCTAAGCGGGTTGAACTTATCAATACCTTTCAGGTGCTCGGATCAATAGAACTCTACTGTTGATAGTCCCAGCAGGACGTTGTCAATCAGCCGGGTCGAACCAACGTAGGCTGCGACACAGAGCGCCGCCGGATGCCGCAGCGGACTCTCGGCGCGCTTGAGCGTATGACCGTCGACAAGTTCAAGGTATTGCAGCCGATCAACTGTTTCAAGTTGCCGCTCGGCGGTCGCAATCAGCTTGTCCACCTCGCGCACTCCTGAGCGGAACTCATCCGCCGCGGCGAACAGTCCACGACTGATGGCAACCGCTCGCCGACGTTCTTCCTTGCTCAGATACCGATTGCGGCTGCTCATCGCGAGCCCGTCGGGTTCCCGAACGGTTGGCACGGTGACGATCTTGATGGGAAGATTGAGATCTGTTGCCATGCGACGCACGACCGCGCATTGCTGAAAATCCTTTTGCCCGAAAAACACGACGTCCGGATGCACCATGTTGAACAGCTTGCACACGACGGTCGCGACGCCCCGAAAATGCCCAGGCCTGAAAGCTCCGCATAGTGGCTTCGCCAGTTCGCCCGGCTCGACGAAGGTCTCGAATTGAGCCGGATAGACTTCCTGTGCACCCGGCGCGAACACAATCGCAACACCAGCATCGCGGCACAATTTTTCATCGCGCAGGAAATCGCGAGGATAGCTGCTGAGATCCTCGTTTGGTCCGAACTGAGTCGGATTGACGAAAATGCTAACGACGGTGATATCGCATTGCGCGCGGCTCGCCTCGATCAGGGCGAGATGGCCATCGTGCAAATAACCCATTGTCGGCACTAACCCGACGCGTTTGCCCACGCTGCAAGCCTTCGCGAGCTCACGACGAAGCTCAGCGACCGTGGTAATCGTCTGCATCATTGCACCTTACATCAGGTTGGGTTGGGAGGAGCCCAGGTTGCGATAATGTCACTCAGGCTTTCAGGAAGCCGGTAGGACTCCTGCGGCGCCGGGAACGCACCGGTGCGGACATCGGCAGCCCAACGCGACAGCGCCGCTTGTAAAAGCTGAAAGCCATCTGCATAGGCGCGAACGAATTTGGGCCGATGACCTAAGGTCAGCCCCAGGACATCATGGAATACGAGCACTTGGCCCGAGCAGTCGGGACCCGCGCCGATTCCGATGGTTGGTATCGATAGCGATTCGGTCGCTCGCTGGGCTAGCTCGGCCGGAATGCCTTCAAGCACCAACGCGAAGCATCCGGCCTCCTGCAGACGGTGAGCGTCATCGAGCAGCCGCAAAGCGTCATCGGCTTTCCGGCCCTGCACCTTGAATCCGCCCATGACGTTGACGCTTTGCGGGGTGAGGCCGAGATGGCCCATGACAGGAATTTCGCAATCGACCAGGGCACGCACCATTTCCACGCGCTTGGCCCCGCCCTCGAGTTTCACGGCATCTGCGCCTCGCTGCAGGAACCCTCCAGCGTTGCGTATCGTCTCCTCCGGACCAAGGTGAAAGCTAAGAAACGGCAGATCGGCCACGAGCAAGGCACGGGGCCTTGTGCGTGCAACAGCCTCGAGATGATGGTTCATCATTGCCATGCTGACCGGTAACGTGTTGTCGAATCCGAGACAGACATTGCCAACACTGTCGCCCACAAGAATGATGTCGACGATGGGGTCGGCGATGCCTGCCGTAACCGCATCGTAGGCGGTGGTCATGGTGACACGCCGCCGCTCCTGCTTCCACCGCTGCAGAATTGGGATCGTGACCCGCTCAACTGACACTTCCGAAGCGTGGCTCATTTTCGATCAGTTCCATCAAATGTCTCAAGTCGATTCTGCAGCTCGAAGCGATAGGGATCTGCTCTCATTTGTGCCGCCTACGATTTCGACGCCACAGCGCTCCCCAGGTCGCCCCATTTCCGGATAACAAGGCGAACGGTAATCCGATTGTTTCGAGCGACGCGGTTGGGTACTACGCGCATCCTGGGACCACGCTTTCCTATGGAGGACAAGACAAAACTGTCAACCGTGAAAGGACGAAAGAAACATACGTCTCCAAGGTAGCGCCCGTGTGCACAAAAATTCCAATGGTCGCGCGACCATCCAGCAAGAACTTCCCGAATTCAAATTGTCATGTGGAAGCGCCTTGCGTCACGCCGCGCCTCAGGGCGCGCTGGGGCGGTCGGAGCCATTCCAGATGAGAGCGCAACGGGCGACGAGGGTGCGCTGATCTGGTCGCGCCGAAGCGCCGCGATGAAGCTCATGGTCTTCCAGTGGCGGAAAGGTGGTAACCTCTGGTCGGTCGGGGGCAGTGGTCCCGTCGACTCGCGTCATGCTGTGGACACCGCCTTCTCGCTTCACCAGGAGTTCGTCCATGTCTGCGGTTTGTCAGCTCACGCCATTGCTCGCCGCCCGCGGCGCAGATGATCTCTTGGTCGAGCCGCATCGGCGCTTGGCGAGCGATGTCGGAGGGCAGGGTGCTGGCCGGCTTGGTTGCCGTCACCCCAAAGCAGGTCGAGGTCCGAGTGATCCGAAAGATAGGCGCCGGTGAGATGTTGACAGCCGGGCTGCCGAACGTCCGGGTCTGCGGACAGAGGCGGACGAGCCGATCAATCTTGTACTACCACGCCGCAGGGGCGAACCTTGCCGCGTGCCAGCAGCGGAGGCGGCCTGCGTTCGATGATCTCGTCGGACCCGATCGCGACCGCGATGCGCCGTTTGCCGTGGCAAGGCGGCAGCGGCAAGCTAAGCGGTATCATTCCCGCGGGATCGACGCAGGTCCGGAGATGAGCTCGTCGCCATTGCGGCGACCCGGTCCGCGATCTCGGCTGCCTTCCGGCGCCCAACTTGTTCAGCGCTGAGCCGGCCGGGATCATCCGGTACTGTAGGCCAACTGCGGCCGAGCATCCGTGTCCGATCGGACAAGCACGGCTCGCAGCACGGAAGGACGACGGGCCCGGATCGCGCAGGCGCGCTTGAATGCCAGCCTTGCTCTGGCCGGTGTGCGAGCGGGCCTCCCTTTCCTTCCCTCATCACGCTTCGATGGCGTTCTCACCGCCCCCCTCCACATCCCTCCCAAGGACCTTCTTCGCCTCCGTCATTATCGGCGCTTTTCAGCCAACCCCTGCGGCGAAAGCCAAGTCGCCGTCTTCGCGCGCCTGCTACGAGGCAAGCCCACGTCACTATCCACCGACGAGGGCGATAGCGCTACCGTCATCGAAATCATCGAGCGCGTGCTCCAGTCGCGACAATCGAGCCGAGCGGCGTGACCGTGACAGGCACCTCGATCTCGCCTTCGCGGGCGCGTACGACTGTTTCGCCTTCCTGCTGGAGCTGAACGACGGCGCTCTGGATGCTCAGGTCTGTGCCTTTGAAAGTACTGTCGCAGCAACCCTTGGTATTCTCGTTACTGTCGAGCCGCCAAGCGCTTTGCGGGTTGCAGAAGTGGATACCGCATCGATCTTGAGACGATCGTGCTGAGCGATTTCGGCTCCCTAATCCCGGGTCAGCCTCCGGTCAACCCGGTCAACCGCGCCAGTCGCGGCGCTCCGCGCCATCCCTGGCGCACCCAAAATAGGCCCCGGTCCGTAGGCCGGGGCGTTCGATCCACCTTTTGAACGTGATCAACATTTGAGAAGAATCGGACCGCCAAACTTATAGTTGAGCCGTGCAGTCATAACGTCGAGATCCTGGCGGATGCGGTCGACCCACCAGCTGGCTCGGTGAAGCTCACCATGGCTGGCCGCATGAACAGGTGTGCGTACTCGAATCCAATCGACCAATTCGGTGCGAAGCCGTACTCGAATCCGGCTGCCAGTGCGCCGCCCCAAAGAACGTGCTTGCTTTCTCCACCTAACTCGCCCGTCGTCCAGATGACCCGAAACGTGTTGCTCGTCACCGCGGCGCCGCCTTTGGCGTAAAGCAGTACGTTGTCGAAGGCATAACCGATCTGCGCCGTTACGAGGCCGAACGCATCGATCTTGGTCTGGTTGATATCCAAAAAAGCAACGCTGGGATTCCAGCCAGTCAAAGGAGCCCAGTTCCCCTGGCCTTCAACACCAAGCACGATCGGGCCCATCTGCCATCGATAGCCGATCTGCCCGCCCACGCGTCCGCCGGTCGCATCATGGCAGCCCTCAGGCTTGCCACCATCGGAATCCCAGCAATTCGAGCTTGAACCAAAGCCGCCGTTCATACCAACGTTGTAGCCGCTCCAGTCGTAGATTGCAGCCGCGACCGCCTGCGGAGCGTTGTTGTAGAGAGGCTGGGCGGGCTGCGCAGCCAGATCCGCGCCGAATGCGGGCGCCAACACGCCAAGCCCCGAATGCTCACAGTCGCGAGCAACAAGTTCTTCATTTCTACTCTCATCTCTTCAGTGTCCCAGGCCTCATGCGTCTTAACAACGTCCGCGCGAATTGCTGTAACTGCATCGCAACATTTGCGCCGAAAGAAATGCGTGAACCGAACGCTGCGTCAGGTTGCGGCGTTGCAGATCATCTCCAACGGGATCGCAATGCACCTTCGCGTGTCGAGCATAGATTGCGTAAGACTGAGAAGCGGGCCGCTGATTTCAGCGGAGTAAGCGCACGGCAAGTAAGATTGTGGCAAACCACACAGCAAGTGAGACGAGTGAAGCGCTTTGCAAAACTCTTGCTCTTGTCCCGTGCCGCCACTAAAGACCCCGTTACACACCACGCTCGTGTTGCATCCATTGGCCCTAGAGATCAGATGAAGTCTATTCGATTGAATCAATGTCCTGCAGATGCTGCCCCGTTCGTCGCAGATGCCGCTGCGTCCCGTGCTCGACAGAGCATGCGAATGACAACCTCCGCCTTCGGATGAAGGATGCGGCCCGAAGAATTTTACTTATTGGTTCAGCGAGCCGTTCTCCACCCGAGGCTTCCTACCACACCGCCAATGTCCCGACCGCCGATAACGCTTGCCGATCGTTCCTGCGCTTGCCGCCAGATATTGGACCCTCCATGACCCTTGCGCGAGCGCTTGGGTGAGCGCGCGAGTAGGTAGCCTCTTGCGAGGAATGAGGTGGCAAATGGCCGCGGTGTGTTCATCTTCTGAGCTGAAGTTCTAAGTCGATAAAGGACAGCGAGCATGTTCGTTTCATTCTTCCCTCGACCAAAGTTGTTCTTTGCGTCGTCAATTC
>NZ_JBVVOZ010000054.1:0-23994 GCF_055807395.1 Bradyrhizobium sp. Kon10
ACTCGCATTCCGTGCAACCGAGCAGGAATCCGAGCTCCGGATACGAAGCTATCTCCAATGCCTAGAGCTATCAAAGCCTTTTTCATTAACACTGAACCTCGGCCGCCAAGCAAAGACAAACGAGAGTCATGCCGCATCAGCTCCCGCTTTTTGAGATTCACCTGAGCCAACGCCGCCGCACGTTTCAATGGTGTCTCTGCACGACTGAGGGCCGTCCGGTCATGCAGGGGGCGGAGGGCAGTCGGGTGGCGGCCAAGTACCAAGCAGATCGCGCGCTGTTTCTGATGCTGCTCGCTTCCGCCTACCGGCCGCAGCTGCCGGGAGCCGCCCGTTTCGAGTCGTCTGGTCGCGCGAATCCAGACGCATGATCGAAGGCCAACAGACAACGCATTAGCGTTGGACTGATCTCCCCAGACGGCTCTCCCCTCAACTCGGCGAAGCTCGCCTGGCCATGGTATTCACGGCTCTGACGATCTCCGCGGGATCATAGGGCTTTTGCAGGAACAGACTGCCGGACACGGGGCGCGGCGCGACGGGCGAGAAGCCACTCGTGTAGATCACCGGGAGGTCGGGATCCTGCTCGCGGCAACGCTCGGCGATCTGCCAGCCGTCGACGCGCCCTGGCATCCTGACGTCGGTGACGAGCACGTCGGCGACCCGCTTCCCGCACCATTCCAGCGCGTCTTCGCCATTGGCCGCGTGGATGACCTCGTAGCCCTCCTCCCGCAGAGCCTCCACGACGAATTCGCGTATGAGGAGGTCGTCCTCGACGACGAGTATTCGCAACTGAATCCTCCTCGAAACCTCACATCTGATGCCATTCTGCGAACTACCGAAGCTTTGGACCGTTCCCGCATCCCCGATCCGGTCGGCCGATCGAGCGGGTCTTTTGAATCAAGGATGGGCGAGGGGGCGTCTGGGAAGCGGGGTGCGTGCGTACGCGGTAATCAGCGAGCATCGGCCATCCGGTCCGGAACGGCCCTCCTCCAGGCGACTTGATCTCCGGATACAAGCAACTCGGAGAAGGGTCATGAAGACGATCTTGGCAATAGGCTGCCTGTCCGTACTCGCCTTGGCCTCGCCTCGTCCTCCCTCCAGGACGTAGCTCGACTCGATGCCCGGATGCGTATGACGTGCAACGGGCACCCCCGCCTCTGTGGTCACATCCATGATGATCGTCGCATAACCCGGGACATGTCCATCAACCTGCGACAAAATCTTGCGCGTAACCCCGCCTGATGCAGGCAGTTGTGCCCCTGCGCGAACGCCTCGGTTGCTATGAAATCCGTAATTCCACAAATGGCACATGACGCAACACCTGCAAAACCTCGGCGAGCTAAACTAAAGATCTTGAGCAGCTCGGCAACGACCGGCGCATGATCCGCCGGACCTCGCTGTAGGGCAACGAAGTTGCCGGCCGACCTCGACGATGCCAACGCTTTCCTGCGCGAGTTTCAGCGGAACCTTGGAGATCATCTATGAGCAAGTGGGTCGACGAGAACTACATCAACCGACTGTCGCCCGACCAGCTCCGTCGCGAGCTGCAGGACGCGCTCGATTTCCAGTACGAGCTTCTCGACGCGATGAAGAACCAAGTCGAGCTGCCCTCGCCGTACGTGCTGAAGTGCCTCGACCACGGCGCCAGCTGGCCCGAGGACAAGGCCATCGGCAACATGCTCCAGCCCAAACACGGTCTCGACGTCGTGCCACCCGTCTCGGAATGCGAGAGCGCCGCCGGCCTGTGGTGGCGGATCCTCCAGGGGCTCAAGGCCGAGCGGCCGTAGGAGCTGCCATGAACGCGGTGACCAAGCGGGACGCCTGCTCCGCCAGATCATCGCCGTCTGCGAGATCCAGCTCGGCAGCCGCGTGACCGTGGCACCGACGGCGAAGTACTCCAGCGAATGGGAGGGGCGAATACGTCGTGGTCCACATGGTCTTGGACTTCCAGGACACCCGGCCGCCGATGTTTATGGCCGGTGACGAGATCAAGCACCGCTACGGCTACACGGACGGCCTCGCTCGACGACCTGATCCTGGTGCGGCCATGAGCGTCCACCATCAGCGGCAGTTTGCTACCGCCGCGGGCCGCAGCTGTGGCGCCGAGGAACCTTTCAGCCCGCCCTTAGTTGCCCGCCATGCAAGTCGTCTGGCTCGGCATCATCATCGCGGGCCTACTTCTCCTGGTCGCGGCGGTCTCGGCGGCGATGATCGTGCTGATCTGAGCGCGAGGCGCTGGTGCGGCTTCGTACTGCGGAGCGATTTCTGACCCGGCCGATTCACAAATGTGCTGTTCAGGTGTCCCGGCGTAAGGCATCATTTTGATGGTGCGTATAGGGGCGGTCATGGACAGAGTTGAGTATGGGTTTGCGGTGACGGCGCTCACCGGTTTTTTGGTTCTGATTGCTGGAATGGCTTGGCTGATGCTGTAAGCCGCCTCGCGGAGGGCGCTGACGGCCGGTCGAGCAGAAGCGATGCGGCGACCGCGCTTGGGAAACGGGCTCGCGTTAGCTTAGATGCCCAAAAAGAATCCGGTCAAAATTGGCATCCGAACCCGCGCCCCGTATGATGCCGCCTGAGTGCACGCGAGGTGCTGCCATGACCACGGCGGAAGCCCTGAAGCAGATCCAAGGGCTAGCCACTGACGCGCATTTGCTTCCTGAGAAGCAGCGCCGGGTGGTCCTCGCCGGGGATCGTCGAGGTGTGTTGCAAGTTCGCTGAGGCCGGGAACGACACCATGCCCTCGCACCATTCGCTGCACTAGAGCTATCATTCCTCTTCTGGTGGCTGAGGCAAGCTTGGAGCTGGAAATCCGTACTGCTCTGCGCGCTACGCTGCGAGCTTACGATAGGCCCTAGCAGGCTGAGCATTTCATTTCGAAGGCTGTTCCAGAGCAGCGGCCCTTCACCTTTGGGAACGGCACTAAGCAAGCCGGCTGAATGGACGACACTGCTAACCAGATTGGTCTCAGTTCAAGCGGATCTATCCAAGCGAGCCGCTTTGAACCGCTCAGCTTTCCCCCCAGCCAATGGCAGTCCATCGCCAAGAGGATCAGAGTGACTTTGTTGTCCTGATCAGCAGCGAGCTTGGTGCGGTTTTCACATTCGTCGGCAAGGTGCCGTAACGCCTGAATTGCAGTTTCCATTTGTTCAACCCTAGTTGAACGAAGATGGCAGCCAGCCATGGTAACAGGAGGCAAGGCTAAGTTCGTCCTCGTTCGGAACTGAACTTACGTTCCTTGCGCTTAGGAGCAATCCACCGCTGCGCAAGGAGGGTGTCGTGGGTGGCAAGTCTGGCCGCCAAGCTCAAAAAGCAGGCTGCACAGCTCCCTGCGGGTGCCGAGCGCGAGGCCCTTCTGAGAAAAGCCTCCTGACGCGGGCTGAGCGTAAGCCGCTCCAGAGGGTCCTAAAGTGAAGGGCCGCTGCTCTGGAACAGCGGCCCACCCAGGTTTCAAAATCTTCGAAATGAAAATGCACCGCCTCCCCCGGGGTCTTCCGGTTAATGGGCAGCCGTCTGAATCGATTTATGTAGCGGCATGATGGGCGGGCCCATTGGGGAGCCACGATGAAGCTACTGAACGAATACCTAGAGCACGCGCTCACCTTTGAGCGCATGGCCGCCGAGGAAAGCAACCCGGAGGTTAAGGCGCAGTTCGAGCAGCAAGCCAAGGCTTATCGCAGGCTCGCGGCGCAGCGCGCAGAGAAGTACGGGCTTCCGGCTCCAAGCGAGCCACCAGAAGAGGAACGCCAGGTCTAGTTCAGCGAATGCACAGGCGGACGCTGGGATGACAGGCTGGCATCCTCGGCCAGAGTGAGTGATGCCTTCAGGCAAATCTGGATTATCCGATCGAGTACCAGCAGGCGCTGGCTGTCGGGGAGCAGATGCGCATCCTTCGTGATCGTATGGATGTGCTTCATGGCTTCCGTTGTGGTCATGGCTGTACCTCGCGTGCACTCACGGGTGCATCATACGGCGCGCCAAGATCGAACGCCAGATTTGTGCGGCGAGCGCACATGGCTTGCGCGAGTGAAGCGCATTGAAATCGGACCCGCCGTCGACACCCAAAATCACGGCCTCACCGTCGACCACAAAATGCTTCTGGCGGTTCTTCAGCGCCGCTTCGGCAATCCACGGATGGGACCTGCTTGACGGCGGTCACCAAGCAAAGCTCGTAGGCCATACGCATCTGCGAAAAGATCGGCGTTTTGCCGCATTATGCGAGTCGGGAACAAGCGGCAATGCACGCCGTTGTCACGGTGCTCCGGCTTCAAGCCCCCCTGCAAACCGGAGTATTTGACCCCGGCTCCTGCGCGCCCCGACGCAGGGGCCGCTTTTTTTCGACGTCCGGAAAAGGCCAAGGACGCTCTGGCCGTCGTGCGGTTCGCGAGCCGGCTGGAGTTGGTGATGGAGGCGCGCTGCGGGGAAGCGCCCCACCGAAACTCGGAGCAATGATCGTGCGCTCCGCAGGAACGGCACGGCACCGGCGTGGTCGAGCGAGCGCGTGGGCTTTCCTCGAATGCCCACTCGGCCCGGCTGCCAATGCCCCACAGCTCCAGATAGGCAGCCGGGCGCCGTGGGCGCCGCGCCCAAGCGCCTACGGGGGACCGGAGTGCTCTCGCCGAGCATGAGTATGTCGTGGCTTGCACGAACCGAGGTGCTGTTGCTGGAGCCGGGTTGGGCGCGCGCCAAAAAAAATCTCAGCGGCGCCCGATAAGGCCGCACAGATCAAGCTTAGCGTCATCTCTTAGGAAGGGCGGCAATTAGCTTCGGTTGACGAACACAACCGCAAAACGGAGTTGACGATATGCGAAAGACAATTTTCTCGGTGGCGATGTGCGCCATGCTTGCGGGTGCCTCGATCGGCTTCGCCCACGCGCCTGGCGCCCGCTGGAGCTAGCGCCGCCGGCGCAAACAGCGGCGGAACGAGCAGCGGCCAGGGTGGCCCGCAAAGGGTTCGTCCGGGCGCGAGCCAGGATCCAACTGGTCGGTGACCTTTTGCCTCGTGTCCGACACGAAAGAGGGCTGCTGAGTCCCTGCTCGGCAGCTTCTTTCAAACCATTATTAGTGCAGCGGATGCAGGGTCTCTTGCTCGCGGGGTTAGGAGTGGATCATGAACAGTCGAGATCAGAACTACCGGAGCAGCCCAATAGCCTGGGTGGTTGTCGCAATTGTCATGATCGCGGGTATCGCCGCGATTTTCTACAGCTCTGATAACCACACCACCGCGTCTAACCAGACCAGCGCGCCCACAACGAAGAGCAGCTCGACGAACCCGGCCACATCCACCGGCTCGAGCACCGGTTCTCCGGCAACTGCGCCATCCGCCGCGCCTGCAAATCCGGGAGCCGGGTCGAAGTAGCCACGCCCCGGAGCCGCTCCCCCGCTAGCCTTAGGGTTGGGCATCGCCGGCCTTTATGGAGTGCGACCCGCAGCGGGCCAGCCGCTTCACGCGTCATCACGTGTGATTGCAATCAGCTATCAGGAATTTCACTAATTGGAGCCACATGATTACGGCCGCCTAATACAGGGATTTTGCCAAGCAGAGTACAAGACACTTTGCTCAGCGGCCAACATTCCCGAACACCAAGCTTTCTTTGCGGGGTTTAGCTGGTCAATTGGATCGGCTGACGCTCTGGTGAGAGACGAAGCGACCCGGAGGCTCTCCCGCAGCTATGCCGCGCCAGCCCGCCTTCATCAGATGCGCTTCACACTGTCCGCGATTGCGCGTTCAACTTCTGATGCGAGAACCGTCAGGTGATCGGCCAGCCTAGTGAAAAGCTCTCGTTTCTTCGGGTCGGTCGCGAGGTCGCGGATGAGGGCGCACTCGGCCGCATCCGCACGGAGCTTTTCCAATTGAGCCTGCATGTCTTTCATTGCGGCTACTCGTTCCCCGAGGGAACAATATAGCGGCGTCCGAAAGTGAACAGAACTAATTGCCGGATGCACCTAGTGTCGGGACCTCTTGGCGATGACATGCCGCCTAGGGACCTCCAACGGCCCCGGCACATAGGGGTGTGTGCTGGGGCCGTTTCTATCCGTGCCGTTCAGCTTTGATGAGGCGCACGTAGGTCCCGCTCTCGTGCAGCTCAAGCCAGCCGCATTCTGCGTGATAGGGACCATTCGATCAGCCTGCGGCTATAGGTCCTAGCCGGCAGCCAGCCACAATCCCTTTTACCCTCCGGATGATCGGCCTGGACGACTACACCGTCCACGAGGACCGGCAGCTAGTCGGCCGCATCTGCTATGCCGCCGAATGCTCTCCCGGGCTCTGGCTCTGGACCTGCGTCGTGACACTTCCCGGACCGCCTTTTGGGGACGCCGGCTCGCTCGACGAAGCGAAGGGCCGCTTCAAGGTCGCATGGGAGAAGGCCAGAAGATGTGGCGAAGGCATTTGAGGAATGAAGCACGCGAACAGGCCAGCGCGGGATCTGCGCGAGTGCCCCGCAACCCCGCGGCTCTGCCAGAGAACTTCGGTTTTGTGCACCCGGCCCGGAAAGATTGACGACGATCAGGACACCGACTGCTCAAGCCGCAGCCGGGGCCCGCCGCCGTCTTCTTCAAAGTGCTCTCCTCGATCCAAGTAGATCCCATCCAAGCCCGTTGACCGGGAGAGGAACTTCTCAGCCAAGCATCTGTTGTGCCGTGCCACTACTGGAGGACCATATGAACAAGAAATTTCTTCTGCTGCTGACGGCTGCTTCGCTTCTGGCGGGTCCGTCGTTTGCGCAAAATCCGCCGGCGACCGATCGGCCCAACAACAATGCGGTCAACAGTTCCGATCAGAAAAACTCCAACAAGCCGGTTGCAGGCGCAAACAGTTTCACTGAGGGCCAGGCCAAATCGAAGATCGAGGATGCGGGCTACAGTAACGTCACATCCTTGAAGAAGGACGACAAAGGCATTTGGCGCGGAAAGGCCAGCAAAGGCGGCGCCTCGACCGATGTCAGTCTGGATTTCCAGGGCAACGTGAACGCGGCGAAATAGGTTGGCGCGAAAATTGAGAGGGATTCAAGATGACCGTTACGATTTCACGTCTCTACGATAACTACTCCGATGCGCAGCGCGCCGTGACGAACCTGGAAGCTGCGGGCGTGCCGCATTCGGATCTGAGCATCGTCGCGAACAATTCCGACAACTGGTACAGCACGGACAAGAAGGTCGATCGCGATCGCGACGGGGTTGACGATCGGACGGAAGGTGCGGCTACGGGAGCGGGCCTCGGCGCAGGTGTTGGTGGTGCTGCCGGCTTGCTCGCGGGCCTTGGTTTGTTGGCTATCCCCGGGCTGGGGCCCGTCGTGGCGGCCGGGTGGCTCGCGTCGACCGCGCTCGGTGCCGTTGCCGGCGGAGCTACGGGCGGCGTTGTCGGGGCATTGACGCAAGCCGGCGTATCCGATGAGGAAGCTCCGCTCTATGCCGAAGGTGTGAGGCGCGGCGGTACGCTGGTTTCAGCCCGTGTGCCGGATGCGGACCGGGCGCGATACGAAGCGATCCTGAACCAGTCCGCCGTCAATCTTCGCGACCGGAGCGCAGCCTGGCAGAAGGCTGGGTGGAAGAGTTACGATCCATCCGCCCAGCCTTATGGCGCGGAGGAGGTCCGCAAAGAGCGGCAACTCTACAGTACCGGTGTGCGATGAATTACCGGGCGGCCCGCCCCAGGCGGGTCGCCCTTTTCTTGCGTTTCTCGCCAATCGTCGAACTCAGGAGTCGAAAATGAGCCGCGGAATGCCATCGATGACCGCCCTCTTGGGTATGCTCGCAATCGCCGGTTACCAAAACCGGGACAAGCTGGCGGACATCTTTCGCAATGCGACCTCCGGTCAGCCGGCGGGCGCCAAGGATTCCCTGAGCGGCCTGCTCGGCAACCTTGACGGCCTGGTGGGCAGCGGTGGCGTGGGTTCGCTGCTGAGTGGCGGGATCGGCGAGCTGCTCGAGCGTTTCAAGCAGAACGGACAGGGCGAGGCGGCCCAATCCTGGATCAATCAAGGGCCAAACCGCGAAGTCACCCCGCCCGAACTTCAGCAGGCTATCGGTCCGGATGTCCTTCAAAAACTGGAGCAGCAGACCGGTCTGTCTCAGCAGGAGATTCTCGACCGATTGTCTCGCGAGCTCCCGACAGCCGTGGACAAATACACGCCTGACGGACGTCTTCCGGCTCCAACGGCGGGATAGCTTCGCAACAGTCGAGGAAAGACATGGGCATCATCTGGACGATCATCATCGGCTTCATCGCAGGCGTCATCGCCAAGTTCATCATGCCCGGCGACAACGAGCCGTCGGGTTTCATCCTGACCACGATCCTGGGAATAGTGGGGGCGTTCGTTGCCACCTATCTCGGCCAGTCTCTCGGCTGGTATCGGCCCGGAGAAGGCGCGGGGCTGGTCGGGGCAGTCGTAGGCGCCATCATCGTGCTTTTCGTCTACGGTTTGATAGCCGGTCGAAGCCGCCGGGCTATCTAACCACGGTGACCTTTTCGCGGTGCGAATCGGTGCGAAAGACAACTAGCAAGACGAATGGGTGCTCGTTGGCCGGGCAAGAGGCATGAGACCGGGCAACCCGACCTGGTCTTCGACAATGAGGTCTCGAGATCGGTGTCCTGCTCGTCCGTCTCGCGCCAGGCACAGCCGGCGCGGGCGCCGAAGTCTTCCAGCACGAGATAGATATCCCGGTCGAGGCGATCGCGCGGCACGATCGAAGCGGAGGGACGCATACGCAATAACTCCGACCGACGCCTTCTTAATCGATCGTCACCGTTGTCGTTCCGCCTTGGCGGTGAGGTGCTCATAGGGTGCGGCGCAACCTTTTCCACTTTTTCCTGATCGTATTAACCTATGCAAATGCAGGTTGCATAGCGAATGGGTTCTCTGCGCGCTGTACGTGCAAACCGGGGACGTTGATCGTGAATGACCATGTGCCGTCGCAGAGCAGATTTGTTATTCGCGCAGGTGGAAAAGGTTGGATGGTCTACGACCGGGAGCGCAAGGGCCCGGCACTGATCGGCGCCGAAGTGGGCTTTGCGGCCAATTTGACAAGGGAGCAGGCCGAGCGAGTTCATCGCACATTGACCGGCCCGAGCAATACCAATTCTCCCTCAGGGTGATGCTGCCTCCACTGCTCTATTGATGGAGCAGCTTGTCCCGCTCGCGCCGCCCGATCTGCCGCGCCTCTTCCAGGGCGGCGCGCGGGTCGAGATTTGGGGGGGTGTAGCCGGCGGCTCGGCACGTCGTCCCAATAGACGAAAATGCCCGGCCGCCCGTCGTCGAAATACACCTCGAAACTGCCGGTGTCGGGCACGGCCTCGTGCTTGCGGATCTTGGTGCTGGTCACGCGACCGATGTAATCAGGTGTCCTTGCGGTGCCAACGTGCGAGCTGAAACAGCAAGCGTGAGAAGGCCCCAGCGGCAGGTTCCTAGCAGGGGGGCGCGCGCGCTGGGGCCAGAAGCCTGCCGGAAATTGGCGGCCGCAGGCTTGACCGTATCATCCACCAGAATCGAAAGCCGCGCATTGACGCAAGTGAATATGTTCAATCTAGGAGGAGGTACCTCTTCACTGACCGCCTTGCGACAATTGGGCTCTTCCCACGCCTCGCGGTGCGCGCATCTCGAGAGTGCGACCGCGCCGCCGCCATGATGCCAAACCGGCGCGAGCCGACGAATGGGGACCCGCCCGAAAGCAGTTAGCGTTGATGCCCCAAGCCAATGCCCAGCACCAAGGCTTTCTGACGAAGGGCGCCAACGGTGCGCTTCATCTGCTTGGATATCTTCACCACGGGTGTCCGTTGCTTCGAATGACCCTTCAGCGCTTTTAGGTCAGTCGCAGTCCATTCGCGGCGAGCACGCGTCTTGATCTTCTTCGTCTTCGCTGTTCTCACTGATCGCTTCCATTAACGTGATTTGAGCGCGGCTGTTAGCACATCGCGTGTAGTCGTCAACTAACTAATAGGTTAGCAAAGGCGAAACGACGCAGATCAACGTGACTGTTAATGCGAGCAAGCTGGAACAGTGGGCAAGAGAGTTGTCTGTTCGCGGAATGCGCAGTGCAGTTCGAAGCGCAGTCGACATAGGCGCAAGGGCGATGCGGAAGATTGCTGTCGAATCATCGCCAAGGACATGGAAGGCGCATCAAAGACGGCGTGACCAACGTCAAGCGCAAGACGCGAACCGATCTCTCAGCGTCGTTCACTGCCAACAGGATGCGCTCACTGCCAGCCGCGGGTAGCGTGATGATTCCAGAACTGGGTTTGCGGGTTGAGTCTCAAAACATCTGTTCCAAAGCGGAACATGGAAGACGTTGCGCTCGCGCAACAGCTTCCGTGGTGCGGACGAGGGCCGCCGGCCTCTTTTCGTTGTGATCAGCTTCTGGCAAGCTGGGACGTTTTCATTTTTTAGGAGAGACGTGCGTGGCGATAGGTACTGTAAAGTGGTTCAACCCGACCAAAGGTTACGGCTTCATCCAGCCCGACAATGGCGGCAAGGATGTTTTCGTTCACATCTCGGCCGTCGAAAGGGCGGGACTGAGCACGCTCAGCGAGGGTGCGAGGGTGAGCTACGAGGAAATGAGCAACAAGGGCAAAATGTCCGCTGAAAATCTGAGGGTCGCCTAGCCATATGGAGCGCAGGCGCTTCAAGGTAAGGCGGTGCGCAACTGAGCCCTGCTTCGTAGCGTCAAAAATCAAAGCCTGCTGCCTCGCGCTCGGCCGGCGACTCTGCTAGCTCGATCCAGTGATCGGTGCCCGCCGATCGCCAACAATCGCAATCAAACTCCGCCGGCTCCCGAGCCGGCGGGTTTTTGCGTGCCAATTACTGCGGTAAGGCCTTGTTCGCGGCGCTTCGAGACAAGCCCCTGCTGGCCCATCACCCGCTCGTCAGGTCGGTTTGTCCGGACTTGTGGAGTTGAAGTCCCGGGCAGCGAGCTCCAGCTCAAGTTCGGTAATCCTTTCGAATATGCGGGTAGCAATCGCCTCTGATTCGCCGATGGTCAGCGATCGGATACCGCGCAAGGCAAGCTCGTCTCTGAGGAGTTTCGCCACAATCAAATGCACGGCCATCGGATTAAAAAATCCCGAAAGCGATGATCCAATCCCAACTTTAGGGTGAGCACAACGGCAATTAAGGTCGACGTCCGATCGTACGTCCCCCGGTGTGGGGCTCCGTAGTCAAACGTAAGTGGAACGATCTGCTTGGCAGCGCGTCTGTCTGAGGCCCCCAGCCAGACAGGTCGCCCCCCGACTGCTGGAGGAAAACCCGATCAGCGGGTTGGCGGCCCCCTCGTGGGGCCGTTTGAGTTTCAAGGTGGCCGTCTGAGCCGAAGACTCGGCACCATTACAAGAGAAAGGCCCCAGCTCGGGGGGCTTCCCAACGGGGGCTCTAGTTTTCCGGCACAACCATTTGGATAGAAGTACCAGCCTCTTGAAGATTGAACATGGCCAGTGCGGATATCGTATGGCGGCAGCTTGCGGAAAAAGAATCTAAGTTATGGCGCTCAAGGACCTGTTGATCATCCCTCCAAGGTGCGGTCCGCAACTCGCAATTTCGTCAGTGCTTCAGGCGCGCTCTTCCGCAACGCAATTGTGCGCGGTGTGAGGTGAGCATGCTGGCAGAGACGGTTCTCAGACTTTAGCCGCGCTCGCCTAAATCTACGGATCGGGTGAGTCTTTCAAACCGGTGACCCAACCTCTCGCCGCGGTTCGTTGCGGCTGCGGCCTATTCATTATCACCGCTCTGGCCGCATGTAAGGCTGCGCTCTGAGACCAATCGAAGGTCCGGGTCGGCGGCTAAGGTCAGGGAAGCCTCTATCCGGAGCGGGTTCTCTCTGGAAGGCGTTCAGCGACCAGAGCCCAGCATGACGCCGAATGCGAAAAGGGTTGCCCGATAAAATCCAAGGATACCGTCAACGATATCTGCGAATGCCGGCCAACGAATGATTGCCCATGGCGGTCGATCCGATCAGTATCTCTTTTAGTTCGCGGTGCATGGTCGTGGTCTAGGCGACTGGCTGCTGCAGCGTCCATTCCTTCAGGGCATTCAGTGGACCCGTCTGATCTTCTTCTTGCGCTTGGCGACCGCCTTCTTGATCTGCTCGCGCAAGCGAAGGATTTCGCCCATCCCGCCGCCCTCTCCGGATCGAGCGGAGCCTGTGTCTGCTTGCCGTTTTGACGGATGCGTTTTCCAGTTTACGTGAACGAAACCTCTGATCAGTAGCGCCGATAGTACCGATGGGCATAAGGCCGACGAACGACGACTACGCGCGGCGATAGGCAGGACGATAGACCGGGCGAGTTCGGACGCATTCGTGCCGGCCGCAAACCAGAGCTACCCTCTCAACGTTCGCGATGTTTGATTGTCCCAGCGGAGCAACGGGCATTGCCGATGCCGTTGCAGTTGAGAATGCCGCCCCACAGAGAACGGTTATTGCGGCAAGTGTAAGTTTGTATTTCATCCATGCTACTCCGGCGGAGCCCATCCCCGCTGAGCAACCTTAGACGTTCCTTCCTGAACCTCGGATGACCTCGCCGCAGCTTTCGCGCGCGCCCTGGCTGGCTGTATGTTTCGGCACAATTGGCGCGAGAGGTTGTTCTCTCGATCCTATCCGCCGGGCGGCCGCGCGCTGGCTCTGCGACATGGCTTGCCAATGAAGGTCACGCGGGCGCGCCGATCACCTCGTACTCGAAGCCGACGCCCTCCCGATCGTTCTCATCAATCCAAGCCTGCGCCACTTCCTCTGTAGCGAACCATTTTCGGCGGGGGTGAGGCGCGCCATTACAGATCCTCGCGCAAGCCCCTGAAGAACGGATGCCGGAGGATCTTGTGAATGCAGCGCTCGTCGCGCGGAACGGCCTCGACCCCTGCGCAAGCATGGCTCTCTGAAACCGGGGGAAGGGGGCGCCCCGGTCCCCATTGCGGAACGAACTCCAACCGAAACGGGTATTCGGGTCCGTCGGCGCCGGTTGGTTCCTAAGCCATAGGTCGATCTTGGGAGCCTCGTAAATTGTTCTAGAATGCTGCGATGGCTGGCAAGAGAACCCCCGAAAGAGAGTTCCTGCCCTCCTAAGCCAACAGGCGAGGTGGAGGCGCGGCAGGTTGTCCAAGAGCAAATCTCGATGACCAGCCGGCGTTCGTCAAAGGTTCGAAAGTAAGATGAAACGAAGGCCGCCACAGTTGGCGGAGTCGTATTGTAGCTTCCGGCACTTGGGAACTGCCATGCGGTACGTTGCGTATGTGGTCGATTTATCCGGCGTTGCTCGGGCGGTTTATCAAATCGACAGTCCGACGGATGAAGACGCCAGAACGCGAGCAGAGAAATTTCTTGATACGTACCCGCGCCATGAAGATTTTGGAAGCCACGAGCCGCGGCGAAATGTCAATTCATGATCGTAAGCAGATCCGAACCAACCCGTCGACTTTTAATCGTTGCCCAAGCAACCAGTCCAGGTGCGGGAGCCTCGTGGCATTAACATCGAGGCACGTGTTATGACGACTGTTCAAACGGCCTTGCTCATTGCGGACGCTGTGCCACGCTCTGCACTAGATCGTGGGCGGTAATCGACTCATCAAGCATCAGAGGCCACGGCGGATGTAACCGGCTCGACCATCTTAAGGGACCGACGTGGAATGCGTCGGGGCCTTTTGTTAGGGCTCCATCTACACCTGCAGCCGCTCAGGGGCGCGAAGCGGAAAGTATATGCTCGATCCGAGCGTTGCCGGTGGTCACCCCGGAGCAGACTTGACAGTCGGACGAGTGCAAGGCTCTCTCTCTCTGCGAGTTAATCAATAGCGTCGCAACGTCTGGCCGTGAGGGTTGACGAGATTGGACCGCGATCGCTGTTACCTTGGCCGCTTTTCGGCCAAATTGTTGTTTGTTGCTTGGTACTCGGGGCAGGACCTCATTTTGGAGCCCTGCAATGTTCAAGCAAGTATTTTCTGCGTGTTTCTTCGTTGTCCTCAGCTCGATCTGTTCGGAAGCAAGACCCTACCGCATCGGCCACGCGCCCGAATGCAACGTGATCATGCCATGTGACTTCTCGTCCGCGCAGCCGCGCGGCGAACGAATTTCGCAGTATTCACTGCAGGCGTATCGTCCCAAACAACTCGTGGTAACCGCAGCCAACAGCTTGGCGATGAGTGTCCCTGCTGAGAGCCGGATCGTCGGGGGTCGGCCGCCCGGCTGCCCGGCGGCATTCTGTGGTTGTGGCGCAGCGCTGCGCGTGTTTGGTCGTGTGGTGCCTGAATTAAACCTCGCAGCCAACTGGCTACGCTTTCCGCGTACGTCGCCGTCGCCCGGAATGGTCGCGGCACGCCGTGGGCACGTCTTCGTATTAGAACAGCATCTCGGAGGCGACATTTGGATGGCGTATGACGCCAACTCAGGCGGACACGCGACGAGGATGCACGCGCGATCGTTGCGTGGCTATACGGTTGTCAATCCACACGGTGCGGCCTGAAAGAGCGCGCGCCAGTTGGTGTACCGGGTTGTCGCTACGCGAACGTCAGCGCGTGTGCCCACGACCGCCGCCTGTGGCGCACTGGAATGGACGGCCCCCGACCGCCAGCCCCCCGTGTTGGTCGGGGCCGATTTTCGTCTGGTGCCCAACGCTCTGACACCATTTGACGAGAACCAGCCGGTTGTTTTTCCGGTTTTTTACAAAGTGGCGTTATGTCGGGTGCGATTGCCACCGTTCAAATTCTACTGCGGCGCCGCTGCGCGCTTCCAAGTGGTTCGCAGCGTCATACCGTTTGGAGTTCGGGGATTGTCGAATTTTAGTTCGTCGGAGTTTAGCAAAGTAATCGTTCTTTTCTGATTGGGAATGGCGGCGACGTTCGCGTAGGTGCTGCCGCAATCTTTGGAATTTCCGCGCGCGATTGGAAAAGCGAGAAATGGCCGTCCTCTGAGAAAATCATCACGCCCTTTGGGGAAGGACCGAAGGGTTCGCCTTTTTGGCCGTCGTCCATTTCACTGGTAACAGCGACTAGCGTCCACGCACCAACAAGCTGTTCCTTAGCCGAGTTCTGTTGCGCGAATGCTGCGACCGACAGGGCAAGCCCAAGCCCGATAGCAATAATGGCTTTGTTCATTATGTCGTCCACGACAAGATCAAATTGTGCAACTACGGTCACGTGAGATCAAGGTTGGCGTGAGCTTCGGGTCAAAATCGGCGAAGAAAACCCCACGATGCCACGCCGATCTAACCTGGACAGCGGGCCCACCCACAGACACAGACTAGCCGCAGTACCCACGCGCCAACCGCCAACCCAGCAGGAATGCCGGCTGATCTCCTACCCAGATGTGTGTCTCGGGATCATCGACCTGCGGCGGAGAGCGGGTCGGCCCACCCGTAAATTTCCCAAGTGCCGCGCCTGCCCCTGATCTGGTACGACGGCCCCAGCTCACCGGAATGAGGCGCATTCGGCCAAATGGATGATCTCGCAATGCTTCTCGCCGAGCTGGAGCGGTGCAAAGCAGAGTTCAAGCACCTGCAAACGGAGCTGAATTCCCCAAGGGTCGCCGGCCCAGTACAGCCAACAACGCTCCAAGATCTGGCGCGCCGGATGAGCGAGATCGCGGCCCGTCTTGAAGCTGCAACGCGCGCGATCTCAAAGGGACCTGCCAGCGGGATACATTGAGCAGTTCCGTCCACCGCCTCGTGGCGCGTGGCTACGTCGTCGTTCGCCGTCATGAAGATGACAGGACACTTCGATCCCGATGCCGTAAGTCGGCGATACAGCTCGATCCCCGAAATTCCGCCGAGGTTGATGTCAAGCAACAAACAGGTAGCCGTCTGCGCGCGCCCGCTCTCAATCAAAGCCTCCGCTGAACTGAACGTCCCGGCCTCGATGCCATCGAGCGCCAACAGCCGCGCCACGCCCTTCAGGAATGACGCATCGTCATCGAGCACGATCACGATCGCCGATTTCGGTGCCATATCCGTATCCAGCCCGATGTAGGGTGTGCCCAAGGTGTTAGCCGACCCTTGATCCAAATCAAAGAGGCCCTAGTCGGTCGCGAACACTCAGCGAAATCTACCGGGCAGACGGCTCAATCGGTGGTGTCCTCCATCAGGTTGCGAGGTCGCTTGGCCCATCTGCGACCTCGGAGCCCATCCGCTCTTCGGCCGATGTTGGCGGTCGAACCGGATATCGACGGCTACTTCTTCAACAGTATCCCCATCGCTCGCGCCATTCGCCTCACTGACCCTGCGTGACGGCCGAGCTCGGCTGCAATCTTCGATACGCCAGCTCCCGTCCGCGCCAGCTTGGACAATTGCTGGGCCTCGCGGTCCGTCCATTGTTTTGGCTTTGGTGTTTTCATGGTGCGGCGCTTGGGGGGAATTTACGGGTTGAAGTCGCCGTTGGCCCAACTGCGAGTACGGACGAGCATCGGGATTGTCGGCTCGGAACGAAAGTCAGAGAAGGCGAACCGGCTACTCGGACAGAAGAGCTATATAGATTTGGTCTAGGACGGTCGGTCTTGCGGCACCATCGAACAGCACCGTCAGGCCGGTGGTGCGATTGCTGACTTCGACAACCGTACCGGTCTTGTGGGCTAAAACTGGGAATTGAATGATCCCCAGCTCGCTCATCTCGAAACGTGTCCCGACAACAGACCTATCGCTCCTCGGAGCCGATCATGGCTTAATCCGAACTTGTCTCATTGCGAACCGACGAGACGCTTCTCTGCAATCGCCTTGCCCTTTGCCTTTCCGATGACAAACTGAACGCCGACCTGAGCCCCATCGACCCAAATCAGCTCGCAGCGCCGAAATGCCAGACCAGTGGAGGATAGGACCAGAAAGAATTCCTGCGCCTTCAGGGGCTCGATTGAACCCTCGACCTCAAGTTTGGCACCGCTTCCAGAGGCGTCGAGAAGAATGCAGGTTCGCCGCCATGTCCCATCGACACCCATGATGCTGACGATATGCTTGTGCTCAAAGCGAACACGGTTCGCTTGTCGATTGTCTCTCATTATCTGCTATCCCCCAATCCAAATCATTTGCTTCGAAATAGGTGCGCCGCCTCCCTGCGTGCGGCCTGAATAAGGTCGCCAAAAATGTCAGGCAGTCTCTGGCACAAGGGACTTGTCTCAGATCTCCCCTGCTAACGCCCGCTGAAATCGCAGTAATGACGACGTCGTCACAAATCGTTTGCAGGTCGGCCATTCTGATGTTGGTTCGTCGAAACGTTGATCAAAAAGCGATTACGAAAAATACAGCTACACGCGAGGGACGGCACAGGCCCACTCGGACCAGCGCTGCCATGACAGCCATGCGCCAGGGCGACCCTTCCTAGAATGTCCGTGTTCAAAGTTTCACCCCGAAGCGCTTAAGAAAGGTTTATCCGATTGTGAGCAGCCGGTATTGCGCTATGCAAGTTGCATAGAGAACGCTATCGAAATTGAGCAAAGCATCGGTTTGCGGCCCGGTTAAGGGCTTGGTTACTGGTCAGTGTCACCATTACGTACAGGCCGCCATATGCGGCAGGGCATTCTGAAAATAGTCTATTACTTCGACGCGCCCGGTTGGCGGTCTCTTGTAGGAGAGGCCCAATGTTTAAGGGCTTCATGGTCGCAGTCGTTGCGCTGATCAGTACAGCGCAGGTGGATCAATACCTAACTCACGGTCGGTACACCGATGCGGCGATGGCTATGCTGCGGCAAATACGTCATGCGTTTGGATTTTAGATAGTTGTTTGCGACGCGGTCGGTCCTTAACTCCCGCGGAGAAGCTAGACTGCGTGTTTCCGATCGGCTGCGTCCGGTCGGCCGTTTTGTCCCGCTACGGCCGGAAACGAGCTCAGCTTGAGAGCGAACTCGCCAGCTTTTCGGAACGCTTGCTCCCGACCCTGGCGGGGATGGTCGGGAGCTAGCTCGATGCAACGTACGGCAGGTGTTCCGGCGTCCGTTCTGCGAGCTGACTACCATTCTCGATCGTCGAGCTCGCCATAGTCCCGAACGATGTACTCTCGGGTGAAGCGCTCGACCGGACGCCAGTGCTCGCGAATAACGACGGTCGGAGTCGGCGGCCTCCAATAGTCAGGATGGATGACAATTGTCGGCGGCGGCGGGTATGCGGAGCCCGTATGAACATGCCAGCAAACGTCACCTCTGCAAGCGATGGCTGCCGAAGCGGCCGTATTGGAGAGCGCCAGAATACCGGCAGCAACGCAAGCCGCCAAAAGACCCTGTCGACTTACTCTGAGGGTGAATTTTTTCATGTTTCCCTCCTGCGTAGAAAGGCTTCTTCTTTGCTGCCCCGAAACAAGCCCCCAACATTAAAACTCGCCCGACCAGACAGCGCGGCCGCCGCGGGCGAGGCTTAATCGCATGATCGGACCTTCGACAGAACGGAGATCGGCGTGCTGTGGGGTGCCTCCCATCAGGGAAGCCAACTTTGTCTCGCAGCAGCGAAACGTCACGTCGCCCTCGGCCCGAACTGGGCTGAATCAATGACGCTCGAACAGCGACAACATATCTAACGGCCTCAGCGTGGCCTGCTTTTCCCGTCAGCGAGCGAGGATGAGCTTTGCCCAGGGATCTATCGCTCAATATGGGCGGGGCCGCCGACCGAGGGGACGGGCGAGCGCCGGACTTCTTCGGTTCATTCAGACCAAGCTTGCCTGGATTGCATCGAGGGTAAAAGGCTTGAGATAAGTCCCGAGACTTTCTGGTAACTGAGGTCGCTCGGTCTTCAGTTGAAGCTGAAAAGCGTTTGCCCCAATCGCTCCTTCAGCGTGTCCAGCAACGACATCCTCGTATCAGGCGCCGTACCGTGCACCCCTGCCATTGGTGCGGGCACAATATTCAACGGCTGCGCTGCTCGATGCTTGGCGACTTTTTCCGCAGGTTGACGTTTTGCGATATGCTTCGTCTTGGAGGCCTCGCCAACTGACCTTGGAACTGCTGGGATAGGGCTAACGTCGAATTCAGCAGATGCGCTCTGCGGTCCCTGATTAGCGGATTTGCTCGTGGTTATCGATGGAGCGGCACTGATGCTCGGCGGCACCTCAGTAGTCGGCAAACTGGTGTCGATTACTACCCGCTCAGGTAACGGCTCGAGTGAAGTGATCCTGATTGCCGGCCGCTCTGTGTCACTGGTAATCGGTTCTGTTGGCTGTTGCGGGAAGCACCAGCCGACTCCGATCAGCAATAGGACGAGAGCACTGCCGACAAATCCAAAGTATCTCATGAAAGGCATAGGACGCCTCCGTTTTGGCGACGACCTTGAGACCGGGATTGTTAGCAGAAAGCTAAAGATAGATTAAAACGGAGAACATGGTTATTACGCATGCTGCGGTGCAGAGGTAGCTATCTCGCCGGCGTCCGTGACTTCGATGCTGCATCGTAGATCTCGATCTTCAGCATCGCTGTACTTGGCGGGGTTGCGGACTTTCGACGTGAAGCTTTGGTTTGTTCATTCTTGGTTTATCCGGTTGGAGAACGCCCTTGCTGCTGAGGCTCTCGAAATTCGCCGAACTGGATGCTTGGGGTTTCCCAACCGGCGTAAGCACAGACCACAAGGACAAAGACCCGAAATGCAATCGACATGCCGCCCACCCTTTCTTGTTGGCGACAACGATACAAGCAAGCCCTTACGAGCAGCTTAGGAGAAACGCTTTGCGCAAGGTTACGTGGGGAGAGAGGGAACTGAACGGCGCATCAGTGCGTCGTTGGCTGCTCCGATTCAGCATTCATAAATGAATTCGCTATCGTGACCAGATGCACAGCGGCGGTCCCTAGTTGCTCCATTTCTTTGTCAGCTGTGTAGGCGGCAGCAGCACGGCGGTATGCAATGGCCACCGTTGCGTAGGCATCCGTAATCAGTACAGCCGAGTGATCGTGCTCATCCTTTGCTTCCCGAACACGGATTTTTACAACTTTCTCGGCGAGCGTCTCATTTTCTAAGCTCGGATCAGAAACTCCGGCCTGACACGCAGCAGCCGCCCCGGCGATCACCTGGTAGTATTGCTGCTTGTGCAATTCACTCGACGTTAGATAACTCTGCAAGAGGCGACGAGCTCTCGTCTCCAGGTATCTCCGGTCGTCGCGGGTCTTTCGGTTAGGCGAGTTGGACCACCTGAACATCGTTCGCCTGTACTTATGCACGCTGGTGGAACCAAAGCGCAAGCGACTATAAGGTTCCACCCGGAGCGACTGGGGCGATCGCTGAGCGAAAGGGGCCGGAGTGTGATGAGTGGCAATTTCTAGCTTTCGGCTAGGTCTCTCTCTGTTGCCGAATGTAATCAGAAGCAAAGTCTACCGCTGATGACCGAGCCCGATCCCGAGCTTCAGCGCCTTCTGTCGCAACGAACCTACTGATCTCTTCGTCAGCTTAGAAATCGGCGACAGGGGTTCTCGCTTTCAACAATCGTCTTGCGCAGGGCAGGAGAGCGACCGAGAACATATGTAAACCAGACCGTGAAATTTGTCGGGATGATCGGAATGTTCAGTTCGGACATGAGCCGAACCGCTTCTCTAGATATCGAGGCAGCGTGTTGTTTCCATGCGGCGGCTTGATCCGATCAAAATGCATGGGGCTGAGCTTCGAAGCATCAGCCAAATCACGTGTCCGGACAATGTAGCTTAGGTCGAGACTGCATCTGATGCGCAAATTGCATCAAAGTAGCCTCTCATTCCGATTTACCTGATCTTTCCTGTTCGCAGACTAGCGTAGGGCGTGAGTGTCAGAAGCTATGAAACGAAGACGTGAGATCATGATTAGCCAGCAACTCGGAGGCGAGATCTGGGATGCTGCTGGCCCTTTCGACTCCTTTGAAGCGGCGTCGCGATACTTAGCTGGAGCACCGCCAGGCGAGTTTCTAATCACCTCCTGCTTTATCTCTGGTGGGACGAGACTGTGGCTCATGGTCACGTCGCCGGCGGATGTTGAAATCACCTAACAACCCAGTAGGTTAATTGCCCCTTTAAACGCTTGAACCAGCCCCGCGAGCTGTCTTTAGTTCAGAGATCCGTACTCCCCTAATGACTTACCTTCGTGTTGTTTGGGGCGAAATGGTTCGGATGATCCGCTAGTGCCATCGCTTCACGACGGACCAGTAACGAAAAGCAGGCTTGCTGACGTCGTCGCGTAACCGTCACGGCGCGGAGCTCATCGAGCTTGCCCCTGATCCTTTGTGGTGAGACTTTCCAGCTGCTCCACGGTCGCCAGCCTTTGGAGTTCGTCCCGGTAGTCCAGGATGTCACTCCGGGTGCCTATAGGACACCGGAGCCCGACGAATGTTCGCCTCGGGCACGGTCCTCTTGCAGCGCTCCGCACGCAAGACCGTAGCATTAGCGCTGCTCCGCGAGCACTGCGCGACGACCTCGCATCATCATTAAGTGAATGAGATCCGCTGAGTTTCCGGTTTTTGCTCCGAAAGTTGGAGGGAACCTTGGAGACGAGCGGAGCATTTTATCGCAATGATGAGGCTCAGTATCGGCTTAGCTGCGCTTGCTGGCTCGCTCTTCTTGTTTGAGCTTTGGCTCTCGCAGCGCGAGATTCAGAAGGGCATCGAACGGCTAGAGCGTTATCAAATTCCGCACGCTCTCAATCGCTGATGCCACGTGCGCCGGCGCCGGTCCTCACGGCACCCGGTTGGTGCGGCGTAACCACTCTGAAACGTTTCTGGGCCTGACTCGGACCAGAGCGAACAGATTGGTTTGCGTCACCTATTTTTGCGCTCGCGATTTTCGTACTTTCCAAGACAGCGGGAATCACCGTGCTTTACGAGCTCGACCTCTTGAAGGGGCGGATAGCAGTGAAGCAGTGCGTATTCGTTCGTGTATGGCGCAGGCGAGCGGACGCAAACGCTCGCGTCAACGGGTAGATCGACCAACTGCCCGTCCATGAGCATGTGGCTGCACTTGTCTTTTTGCTTTGTCTTGTCTGCCGTGGTGTCAGCGGCCCTAGCAGCGCCGATGGAGGCGGAGACGATACATGCGATCATCAGTGCGCGCATTCTGATTCCCTTTCCTTTTTCCACATGGGGTGCTCTGAAGGGGATTCCTGCACTTGGAGCCATCAGGCGCCGCGTTCTAGTTCCAAGTGCAGAGTTTGCATCCGGATGGGTGAAGCTGAGGCCGAGGCGCCGGGCAGGACCTTCGCGCATATTCGCCACTACAGCGAGATTTTCCAGGTGACCTAATATCGTCGTGCCCGACGCTGGCGATGATCGTGATGGACTGCCGATCCGTCAGCAGTAGCCATCAGCGGCGCACGCCATGTCCGACGCAGTGTGGGTTCGGAAGTTCAGATAGGAGGGCGCCACGATCACCAAGGCTGTTCCAGATAGGACGAGCAAACAGGCAATCACAATGCGCCGCGGAACGCGCTTTCCATTTGAATAGCTCATGATTTAATTGCTCCGCTGAAGCTGGAGTTTTGCGCCCCCGCGAATAGAAGCAATTGTGAACTAGTTCATAGATTTGAGATGAAATTTGAAGTCGGGGGCGCAGTTGGGCGAGATCCAGCAGCGGGTTGATATCGACGCGGACGTGCGGACTTGATCCGCGCCAACTTCGGAGTGCAGTCGTTGCCTCGCCATGTTGGCGCGGTTTCAAACGCTTAAACAGCATAAGAAAGAGCGCCGCCGGGCTCGAAATGAAGGTCCCCCCGGCAGCGCTCTTGTCTCAGACCGGGCACTGAAATCCCACTCCGTGTTCGACTATGCAATGATTATGCCACAGGTTGATGACAGCGCCTTGCTCGACCGGCGGGCTTCCGGAAACACACGAACTGAACGCCCGTCCAAGGTTCCGTCGTCATTGAGCAATCTCAAAGCGGCTCTGCCGAACTCCTTTTAACTTAACTCCCGTAACCGAACGACCGGCCGCACCGGAAGCTGAGGTTATGGCCCCGGGCTCCTAGGCACGCCGGGGCTGCCTTGTTTTGAGGACCTTCAGCGGCGGCCGCTTTCTATGCCACGGTTCACGCCGGCCACCTCGTACTCAAACGCGACGCCATCCGGATCGTTTTCGTCAATCCAGGCCCGCGCGGCTTCCTCATTGGCGAACACCTTCAGGTCCTCGCCCTGGTCGTAGATCCATACAGTCGTGGTCGCGCCGGGATCCTAGGATGAACGCGAGCATTGACGAGGACCTCCGTAATTGCCTCGCGGAGACTGTCGCGGTCGAGAATGCGGATCAGCCGGTCGACCGTCGCTGCTGCATCGCGCTCCTGCGTGAGACAATCGGCCAGCGCTATCATGGCAAGGTCATAGCTCTGCTCGATCCTCTCGGCGGGGGGCAGATGCGCCATGGTCAAGGGGCTCCGCGCAGCGGCAGCGCCAGTTGGATGGCAAACGGTCGGCTGGCATTCGCTTCTATGAAGGCACGCAGCGCCGGCGCCATCTCGGGGTCGCCTACGTCGCGCTCAGCCAGCTCGTCCGCGACCTCGCTGGTCGCATCGCGAGACCAACCCTCGATGGCATTGAACGCGACGATGCGGACCGGATAGGCGTATTGGCCAGAAAGCAGATCGCGGATGAGCGTCTCGAAGTCGGTATCCTGCTCGTCCGTCTCCCGCCAGGCGCAGCCCGCGCGCGCTCCGAAATCTTCCAAGACGAGATAGATATCGCGATCGAGGCGATCGAGCGGCACGATCGAGGGCGAGGAACGCATACGCTTACTCCGGAACAGGGAGAGACGGCCCCGGCTTCGAAGGGGTGGACGGTATGACCGGGGCCGCTCCGCCGGCTTGGGCACCAGCGACTCAGCCAACGGCGCAGTGAGCACGCCGTTCCCAGCCCTACCCGCAGCGTATCGCGGCGCACGCTTGCCGATCCGCGAGGCCGGCTTTTTATGCAGAATTTTAATGTGTCACTCGAGGAAGAAGGCGAATGTTTTAGCGACTCGCGGTTATATGGTGCCTGGTCGGGTCGTGTCCCCGGTAGTGGTGTAGCTCGGTAGAGCAAAGCCGCCCGGACGCGCGCCCCCCAATAGCGCCGTAGCGGGCGGGCGGCTTTGCGGTGGTCACCGGCAGTTCTCCGGTAGGATCGGGTTGCGATACGCCAA
>NZ_JBVVOZ010000055.1:0-19374 GCF_055807395.1 Bradyrhizobium sp. Kon10
AACGGGTGGGCGACTTCAAATCGGAATGGTGGGCGAGATCATCTCGGAATCCTGGGCGACATCGATCGGAATCCGCACCCTTCTGAACGTGGCCCCACATGCGATGCACGCGCAGTCTCAGCTGCGGGAGGTACTTAGGACGATGTCGGCCGAGATCGTGGAATCGGCATCGCGCGACGCGGAGCTCCCGCGCGACAACGAGCAGCAGACACTTCCCACGGACTTTGAACGCGCGGTCAAGCCGGCCTTGGCGGCGTTTATCACTCATTTGCAGAAGCTAACCGAAGACACCGGCCCAGACTCATGGCTGACATAGCTGCTCGTCTTACGATCCGCCGAACCCGCCTCTTACCGCCAGGGTCGTCACCCTTCCGGCGCTGCGCAAACCACTCCGATCAGCCGACGTTGCTGCCGTTTCTGCGCGGTCGGTGAGACCGAGCTCGTGACACTGCGCCTTCTCTTGCGGGCTCGCACCGCGGCCTCGACGTCCTTCGAGGGCTCATCGCACCGCTTTTTGGTAAGCATCGAGCAGCTTGGGATCCGAGGGGGCCGAACTTGGCGTGACGGATTCATCGTGGAAGACGAGGCGCAGGCGATCGCTGCCGTGGGCGAATTGGGCCAGCTGGACAGAAGAGGAATTCGGGTGCGGTTCGAGGGGCGGTTCGCGGAGAGCCGGATGACGACAGAGTACGAAAACCAGTACGTCGGCTGATCGGGGCAGCGCATCGCCGCAGATGAGGTCCTGAGCGGCTCCGACCATCCAGTGGGAACTGGTGCTGTGCTGGGCAGAAACGTGCGTGTGGAGGGCAGTTATCGGGCAAGTCCGAGATGCGGCAACTCGGGCGGCAAGATCGCCCTTTGGCGCCTCGAATATTCTCAACCGACGACCACCCAAACGGCAAAGGGGTTACAGGCTGCGTTCTTTGGCCACCACAGCGCCCGCTAGATCTGCGGCGAGCGTTGCCAAAGTTAGCCGAGCCGCCCCGACGAATCGAGCGAAGTAATCTGGAGGCCAGCTCCATTGAGGGCATCGGCAATCTGCTTTCCAAGAAGCTTAGCTTCTTCAGTCCCAACTTGTTTGTCGGGATACTCCTTGAAGAAGTCACAGATCGCCGTGGCGATGATTGTATTCACCTGGTGCGGATCATCCATTGCGCACCCGATCTCAAGTTGGTTCAGGGTGGTGAGCTGATGACGCACGAATGCTGCTTACCGCTGGCAAGTGAGGGCATCGCACATTTCGCCCACGTGGCACTTTGGTCTGCGCTGGAGGCTTTCTGAAATAACTCGTCGTCTCGGCGCACTATCGTAAGCCGAAAAACGAAAGAATAGCCCCGATAACAACTATCAATCCGATCAAGTAAATCACGCCGTTCATCTCACTTCTCCCTCTAGCGGTTGGGACATCAGATGCGGAAACCCTCGGCTCTTACTCTGATCTGCAATGCTCAAGGGCCGCTACCCTTTCGAGATCAACTTCCTTCTGGATGGCCGCTAACGAGTTGCCGATCTTGTCGACGATCCTCAGTAGGTCCGTGTCGGAGAGTCCGAGGCGCTTTCGGACCGACTTGACCTGCCTCACGTCCGTAAGATTGAGCGTCGTGCGGATAGAGCGCACCGATTTTTTACGCAGCATAGGTAGCTCCTCATCTGTAAAGAGCGGACGAGCGATAATTGTTCCACACGAGCGGAGGCAAGCTGAATACGTGTCCGACGTCCGCAGGCATGCGCAGACTTTCCGGTAGGCCGGCTGGGGCGAGCCGGTGCGTCGCCGTCATTCTCGGCTCCTCGTCGCAGAATGGGCTGGTCCGAACGATTGGAAGGAATGCCCGAAAAGAACCTCCAAAACGGGTGCAGCAGGCTGTCGATTTCGAACTCTGCAACGTTCCGAACGCCGGGCTCGAATCGCGCGCTCTGCGCAAGCATCCGAGGTTTGTAGCAAGCGCGCGGACCGCCAGCGGTGCGCAGGAACGCTAGAGTCCTGTCGGCCCAGTGCACGCGAACAAGTCCATGGAGGAAGGCAATGACTTGAGACTGTATCTGTCCCTTGTTATGTGCTTTTCGCGAGCCGTCCCCTCAAGGTCGCCAGCACCGCTGCCTCCTCGGGCTTCAAACCTTCAAGATTGTTGCGCAGCTCTTTCTCAGCCTGGGACTTGATCTCGAGAACGAGATTGCCGTCCATATAGGAGTTGAGAATTTCCGGGTGCACGTAGCACTTGCGGCAGATGGTAGGCGTATTCCCCAGGCGGGAGGACACCTTTTCAATCGCGCTGCGAAGATTGCGCTTCGCCTGCGCAGCCGTGTCGAACTTCTCGAGTTCGGAAAGCGCCATTGCCGCCAGAACCGTTCCCGCCCAGGTGCGGAAATCCTTGGCCGTGATATCCTTCCCGGTGATCTCCCTCAGGTAATCATTCACGTCTGCGGACGTGACGTCCCGGCAAACACCTGCGTCGTCCACGTACTGAATGAGTTCCTGCCCCGGCAGATCCTGGCAAGCACGGATGATCTTGGCCACCCGCCTGTCCCGCACCCGGAGCGACCACTGCTTGCCGCTTTTGCCCGTGAAGCGGAAGCGCACCTCGTTCCCATCGATCTGCACATGGCGGTTTTTGAGCGTGGTGAGGCCGTAGCTGCTGTTTTGCTTTGCGTAGTCGTCGTTGCCAACTCGGATCAACGTGGTCTCGAGCAGATGGACAACGGTTGCTAGAACCTTCTCTCGGGGTAAACCTCGCAAGCCCATGTGCTCGAGTACTTTCCTCCGGATGGAAGGTAGTTCGTCGGCAAATTCGACCAAGTGCTCGTATTTCGTGCTCTCCCGAACTTCTCGGAAGCGAGCGTGATAGCGATATTGTTTGCGCCCCTTCGCGTCGCGACCGGTGGCCTGGATGTGACCATTCGCAAACGGGCATATCCACACGTCAGTCCAGGCCGGAGGAATCGCCAGGGCCTTAATTCGGTTCAGCACCTCACGATCGGTGATCCTCGCGCAATCAGCCCGGGTGTATGTGAAGCCAGAGCCCGCTTTCTTGCGGCGAATTCCCGGTCGATCGTCGCTGACATATCGAAGGCCCGCGGACTCCGCCGCATCCTTCGGATCGACGATCCCTTGCGCACTGACTGGCGACTCGACCAGCAAACGACTGCCTTTCCATAACCGCGTCTGGAATGAACCATTCGGTGCCAGCCGAGTTCCCGGGGCACAAGCGGGCGTGGGGGCGCTAACCGTTTCTGCTTGGAATTCAGGCTGCCTAGCAACACCGCCGCGGGGCAGCGTCGGTCGAGGCGTCGCGAGCAATTCAGGTTGCTCTGTGCCCCGAGCGTCGCGGGGAGGTCTTTGTGCCGGTCCGCTTTTTTGCGGCCGCGGCTTGAGATTCGGCGGCGATGCTGCGCCGCAGCGCGTCCATGAGATTGACGACGTTCTGCTGCGACGGCGTCACCGAAGGCGCCTGCGCCGGCCGCTTCGCCTGCTTTTTGCGAAGGATGCCGACAAGCGCGCGGCGGTAATGATCCTCGAGCATGGATGGCTCGAACTCCGCAGCCCTCGTTCTGATGATGTGCTGTGCGAGCTTCATCATCTCGGGCGGAAGCTTCATCTGCGGAATTTCGGCGAAATACTCCTCCGGGCGGCGCACTTCGTGCGAGAAACGGAGCGTCACTCCGCGGAGCCCTGCGCCCATCGGTTCAATCAGGAGCGGCCGCTCGCGTGAGGACAGCACGACCCGGGCCAAACCGACCAGCCCCTCGCGGCTCATCGCATCGCGAATGACTGCGAAGGATTCCTGCCCGATCTCCTCACGGGGGACGATGTAGTAGGGTTTCTCGAAATAGCGGGCATCGATCTGGCCTTCGGGAAGGAAGCGCTCGATTTCTATCGTTCGCGTATTTTGAGGACGCAGGACCGGAGTGATGTCCTCCTCCTCATCCTCATCGGCGACTTCCGCATCAGTCTCGTAGGCGTGCTGCTCATGGCGCCCTGCCGGCACGGTGGGCGGACTGGCGCGCCGGGGTGGTGCGGCAAGCTCCACTGCGCCGGGCGGAGGGCGCGCGCTGCGTGCCCGATCCAAGTCGCGGTCCTCGACCACCAGAAACTCGCTTTCGCCGATCTCATAGCCCCGCGCCTTGTTGGATGGATCGACCGCTTCGCCGGTGACGGAATCCACCAGTTTGTGCCTCAGACGATGCCCCGTACGCCGGTTGATCTGCCGGAACGAAATCCGCTCGGCCGGCGAGGTCGCCGGATAGAGCGCGACCGGACAAGAGACAAAGGACAGCTTGAGGTATCCCTTCCAGTAGGCCCGGGACGACGGCACGAGAAACTCCTACGCGACAAAGCACCCAAGTCCGAGTTAACGGTCGTAAGCCACAGGGGTTGCGTGGTTCGCGCTGTATTCCAGGGCGGGGTCAGGCAAACTTGGCTGGCATCGCAGAGCCCCGTCAAGGATGGGTGCAGAACGGCTGCGAACAGCTTGTGCTTCGTTCGGACGGTCGTCGCGGAGGGCTGGAGTTGTCGAGTCGGCGAGTCCAACCGAGAGCCAACATCCTGGCTTTCTCGCGTTTCCTTCGGTCGCGAGCCACTGGACCTACGGATGCCCGTCCTATCCTTCCTTCAGCGCCGACTTGACCTCACGTACGGGCCAGCTTTCGCCGGCCGCGATCACTCGCACCTTTCCGTCTCCGCCGACCAGCACGTGAGAACTGAGATCATCGTCGACCGGCATGACGACGATTTCCGTCTCGGGCTTCCAGTTCAGCGTCAGATCAAGATCGCCGGGGAAGATCTGCCAACGTGAGCCGTCCTCCAACTCGACGATGTGGCTTTCGGAGTGTGATCTGATTTTCACGATGCAGCCCGGGCGCCGCGCTACTTCTGCCCCGAGGGAGCCTGGGCGTTCGAGTTGTTCGGGTTCTGCTTGTTCGCTTCGTGATGTCCGACCGCGCACCCCGCCGCAGCGCCGAGCTTGCCATGGCCTGCCATGTGGCCGGCGACACCGCCGACGATGGCGCCCTTGATGCATCCTTTGGCTTCCGCCGGTGACGCCAAGGCGAGTACGGACAGGCAGGTGATGGCCAAGATCGCTTTCATGATCGTTCTCCGAGCTGTCGAAACTTGAGGGATCAAGTCGCCTGAAGGATTCCCGTTCCGCTCCGAATGCGGGTGCTGACGGAAGCCATGGTTCGCAGGAGCCGAGATCCCAGAAGCGCTTCGTTCGCCCGCCCGGAGCGGGCACTCGCTCTGGACCACCGTCCGCCGAAGCGTATCTTCCGGCGAAGGTCGTCAGGGCCGCGAAAAGATGGCAGGCTTCTTGACTCCGCGGCCGCAGGCTACTCAACTCTGGGCAGTGATGTTGTGGGGTGCCTCATGGAGCAGGAGTTCTATCAGGGTCTGGCGCAGCGGGTCCGGGCCATTGCCGAGAGGGCCGATCCGTTCACCCGACTTCGTCTGCTGGATCTCGCCAAGCGGTACGACGCCAAGGGCGGCACTGCGCGATCCGCGGCAACCGAACGACCGTTACCGGTCCCGCGCACCACGCCGCCGGCTTCCGTCTTCTCCGGAGCGGGCGAGGCCTGAGCTTAGGTCTGTCACGGGCCGCCCGCTTCGTCGCGTTCAGTCAAACCGGAGATCCGGTGAGCGCCGAACTCGGGCTGCCCCCTCTCCACGGTGAAGCTCGCCTAACCAGCGAGCGAATGCTCGAGGAAGAAGCGCAGCATCTCCCTCGTTGCGTCCGGCCCGCGCGGATCGGTGTAGGACCCGGCAGGACTGCCTCCTGACCAGGCATGGCCAGCGCCGTGGACGCTCCAGTGCTCGGACATGGCCAGGCCGCCTCCATCGGTGAGGATGGTCCGGGTATACGCGTGCCCCTCGGGCACTCGCCCGCGCAGAATCTTCGTCCTCAGGCTCGCAGCTTCGCGCGGCCGGCCAAGAATTCGGTCAGCATTGCTCGGATGCACCGTGTTATCGCGATCGCCATGGAAGACGATGGTCGGCACCGGCGAGCCCGCCGTCCCGATCGCTCCGGCGTTGCCCTGCCGCATAGCGGCCAATGCGGTCGGAAGGTCGCTGGCAGCCCCGCAGGCCAGGCCCGAGTGGACGCCGACGGCGGCATACAGGTCGGGGTATGTCGCCCCCATGATGGCGGCGGCGGCCCCGCCGGCGGACAGGCCTGCGACGTAGACGCGCTTGGGATCAATACGGTGCTCCCGCATGATCTTGCGGGTGATGCCCGCGATCAGCGAAGGCTCGCCGCCACCCCGCTGCTGGTCGCCCGTGCGAAACCAGTTCCAGCATTTTGACTGGTTGGCTCCGCGTGGCTGCTCCGGATAGGCGATGAAGCAATTTCGCTCGTCCGCCAAAAAATTCATCCGGGTGCCGGCTGCGAAATCGTCCGGAGACTGGGTGCAGCCGTGAAGCATGACGATAAGGGGACGCGATCCTCCGTCAGCGCGGCTCGGGATGAACAGCTTGTAGGTCCGGCTGCCCGCCGCGTTGCTAAAGCTGGCAATGACGAACCTTGTGCCGTCTGGTGCGATATCCTCCTCGGACGGTGGAGCGCGTCCGACCGGAGCTGGCAGGCTGAATCCGGAGAGGTCTTTCGTGCCGCCGAATGGCGCGGGAGCTTTGCGCCGTTTGACAGACCTCGCCTGCGTGGACGGGCTGCTCTCCCTCTCCTCGACGACGTTGGCCTTCAGGTCGAGTGTCGGGGGCTCGAGCCTCGCGGGCTCGTCACGCACAGCATCGCCTCTTGTCGCTGCGGGGGCGCCATCGCCGCGCAGCATTCGCTGCAGGAGTGCGGTGGCCTCGATCAGTTGGCCGGCACGCGTGAGGCGGGTCGCTTCGCGAACCATGTCTGGATTCAGCATCGTTTCACCTCATTCTGTCGGCGAGAGCGGCCTTGACCGCGGGAGTGGCATGAAGGGCTCCGAGCACCGAGACCGAGGCAATCGTGGCGCGGGCCAGCTCGGCCGTGACGTCTTGGTCGATGGTCGCCAAGCCGAGAACGTTGATGTGGAGCATCTCGCCGGCGCGCCGCGCCCTTTCGAGATCGACGCGGGCATAATTCCGCAACCCCAGGTCCAGACTTTTCCGGGCCGTCGACTGTTTGACCACATCCGCGTGTCGCTCGAGCTGGTTGCGGATCGCCGTCCGGATGAAATCGGTGCGGTTGGAATAAAACCCTTCCTGCACCATGAGATCGACTTGGCCGAGGTCGACATAGCCCAGGTTGATCGTGATCTTCTCGCTATCGGAGGCCCGGGGTCGCAGTTCGCGTATATTATCGGTCATGGCTATATCCAATCGACCATCCAGAAGGATGGTGGTTGGATGGTAAATGGGTGCTAGTTGTACCTTTTCAAGGCCGGCGGCGGACCGTCCCTAGCCGCTGCTGCGGGATTCGAAGGGATGCGATCTGCTGCCGCCGGCGAACTTCCGCATGATGCGACGAAGCTGCCGGCGTGGCACCGAGGGTCGCTCCCGTTCAGCGGAAGCCCTCGGCCCCACCTCGCGGGGGGGCAGCCTCACCGGAGGTGTACCTGTGATCAATGGATGCATGACATCGTAGGTCGATTTCTCCGGAAACTAGCCCGCGGCGCCCCCGCCGCCGTCCGTCGTCTTGTGTCAGGGCAGTAGTGAGGCGGGCGAGGTGCGCGCAACCGAGGGTCGCGCCGTGAGGCGGTCACCTTGACGGGGTTGTCGTGACGAAAAGTTAGCTTCCTCATTCGGGTTTTCCACGTTTTCGCGCCGGTCGAATGTCGAATCGACTCGCTTATGTTGGCTTTGCCTGCAAACACTATCGACGTGTCGCCAACCCAAGAACGAGAGGCAGCATGGCAAAACGCAGCATGGCGAAAAAGCGCAAGGACGATACGTACACCATGACGTCGCTCACCCCGAGGGGTGTCCGCATCACGTTGCCAAGGACTGACGATCTTTCACCATTGTATTCGCGCAAGCAGGTGCGGGCCATTATCGCCGATCTCCAGGATGCTCTCGATGGCGATATGTTCTACGCCTAGGCTTACCGGATTTCGGTGTGGGATCCGATAATCCGCGCGCGGGGCGGCCGACGAATGCTGCAGGCAGGGCCTCGTCGGCGAAAAGGGGTCTCGCGAAAGGAAATCACCCTTGAAAGGGTGGGGAGTGGCGCCGAGGGAGCGAGCTCCCCGCCGATGTCTCTATAGACACGACAGCTCAAGATCCGGCGTGGAGGACGCACGCGGCAAACGCGCGGCGGAAATCTCCGTGAAGCACCGGGATTGTGTCACGGCTGAATAGCGAGATGGGGAGGTCATCGGCGCACGCGGTCATGTTAGTGCCGCTTGCGACCGTGATTGCATTCTCACCGGTCTGATCGACCGTGATGAAGGCGCAGCCGGTCGGCTGGTCCGATCTGACGACGAGATCCGTGTCGACGCCGTTTCCTCGGAGATTCCCTATCGCGCTGTCGCCGAATCCGTCGCGTGCGATACGGCCCGCCATTCGGACGCGTCCCGACCCGGCAATGCGCGCGGCAGCCACTGCTTGATTGGCGCCCTTGCCGCCGAAATGGGTCCGGTAGGAGGGTGCGAGCACGGTGCGACCGGGGCACGGAATGACCGGGACATGTGCGACCAGATCGATGTTAAGCGATCCGCAAACTAGGATCATGGCGGAGAAACCGTCAGCCTTGCTCGTCCATGACTCGCAGCTTCTCGACGCGGCGGCGGAAATCCTCGTCGGTGGAGAACTCGGCGGAGAGATAGGACGAGACGAGATCGATCGCGAGCCAGGCGCCGACGATCTGCGCGCCGATGCACATGACGTTGACGTCGTCATGCTCAACACTCTGATGGGCTGAATGGATGTCGTGGCAGACGGCGGCGCGGATGCCCTTCATCTTGTTGGCGGCGATCGAGGCGCCGACGCCGGTGCCGCAAACCATGATGCCGCGCGCGGCTTCGCCCGAGGTCACCTTCTGCGCCACCGCGCGCGCGATGTCGGGGAAGTCCACCGGCTTGTCGTCATAGGAGCCGACATCGACGACGTCGTGGCCGAGGCCGCGGATATGGTCGATGACGGTCTGCTTGAGCGGCCAGCCCGCGTGGTCGGATCCGATGACGAGACGCATGTGATGCCTTTCTTGATTTGCATGGGTCGTGGCAGCGGCGCGCGGCTGCCACGATTGTTTCTGATCTTAGCTACGCATATCCGGCGGTAGCTCGACGCCGTGGAATTTCTTGTAGATCGCGTTGAGCTTGCCGTTCTTGACGTTCTCGGTGATCCAGGCGTTGAGCTTGTCCATCAGGCGCTGCTCACCTTTCTTCAGTCCGATGGCGAGGTCGAAGGTCGCCAGCGGAATCCGGGACTCGAACACGCGCGAGGGGTTCTTCACGCCGATCTGGTTGATGATCGTCGCGGACGAGGCGACGCAGTCGACCTGGCCGGACACGGCCGCCGTCACCATGGTGGCGTCGTCGTCGTAACGGGAGATCTTGAGCTCCTTGTCCTTCATATTGGACAGGGTCGTGTCCTGCGTGGTGCCGCGCGAGACGCCGATCGACTTGTCCTTGAGGTCGGGCCAGTCCTTGACCGTAGATGACTTCAGGCAGCCGACGTCGGATTGCAGCGTCGCATAGCGCTTGGTGAAATCTATCACCTTGGCGCGATCGGGCGTCACAGACAGGGTCGAGATAATGATGTCGGCCTTCCCGGTCAGGACGTTCGGGATGCGGGTTGCGCCGGTGGTCTGGATGAACTCAAGCTCGAGCCCCCAGTCCTTCGCGAGCAGCTGCGCCACTTCGACGTCTGAGCCGGTCGGTTTCATGCTGGAGTCCATCATGCCCGAGGGCGGGATGGCGAGGTCGGTCGAAATGCGGATCTTCTTGGCCTGCGTGATATCGTCGAGCAAGTCGGCCGATGCCGGCGTGGCCGCCATCATGACGACGCCGCACAGCGCGGCGGCAGCGCCCAGCAATGTCTTATTGGTCATCCCTAGTTCCTCTCCCTGTTATGATTTTAAGTTCCCCGTACCCACGAATTGCGTGAGTTCGGGGGTCGTCGGCGACGTCAGGATCGAGGCAGGTCCGGTCTCGTGAACCTTGCCGCGATGCATGAAGACGATCCGGTCGGCGATGCCTTTGGCAAAGCCCATCTCGTGGGTCACCATCACCATGGTCATGCCGTCAGCCGCGAGCTGCTCGATCACCTTGAGCACTTCGCCGGTCAGCTCCGGATCGAGCGCGGACGTGACCTCGTCGAACAGCATGACCTTCGGCTGCATGGCGAGCGAGCGGGCGATCGCGGCGCGCTGCTGCTGGCCGCCGGAAAGCTGCTCCGGGTAGGCGTGAAGCTTCTCCTCGAGCCCGACCTGCGCCAGCACTTTTCGCGCAAGGTCTTTGGCCTGCGACGCTGTCATGCCCTTCACGGCACAGGGCGCCAGCGTGATGTTCTGCTCGATCGTGAGATGCGGAAACAAATTGTAGCTCTGGAACACGATGCCGACGTCCTGGCGCAGCGCGCGCAGGTCGACGTCGGGACGGTCGACCCGATGTCCGCAGACGACGATCTCGCCGCCGTCAACCTTCTCGAAGCGGTCGATGCAGCGCAGGGCGGTGCTCTTGCCGGAGCCGGAGCGGCCGATCAGTGCCAGCACCTCGCCGCGTTCGACGGCAAAACTGACACCATCGAGCACCCGCAGCGAGCCAAAGCTCTTCTGCACGTCGCGGAGCCACACAATCGGTTCGGAGGAGGAGGCGTTTTGCTGCATCTTCAGGCCGGTGCAAGGTGAAACTTGCCACGCCCCAAGCGGCGTTCCAGCTTCTGGCTGAACAACGACAGGGGATAGCACATGGCGAAATATGCGACGGCGATGATGGCGTAGATGACGAACGGCTCGAAAAGCGAGTTGTTGACGATCTGGCCCGAGCGCATCAGCTCGACGAAGCCGACGACGGAAGCGAGCGAGGTGTTCTTGATGATCTGCACCATGAAGCCGACGGTAGGCGGCGTCGCGATGCGGATCGCCTGCGGCAGGATCACCTTCATCATGCGCTGGGTCCTGCTCAGCGCCAGGCCTTCGGCAGCCTCCCATTGCGGCTTCGGCACGGACTGGATGCAGCCCCGCCAGATCTCGCCGAGATAGGCGGCGACATAGAGTGTCAGCGAGGCGCCGGCGGCCGTGAGCGAGGAGACCTTGAGGCCGATTGCGGCTAGGCCGAAATATCCGAGGAAGAGGATGACCAGCAGCGGCGTGCCCTGGATGACCTGGACATAGACGGCGCTGGCTATCCGCACTGACTTGAGCGGCGAGATGCGCGCCAGCGCAATCACGAAGCCGAAGATGCCGCCGCCGATCAGCGCGATCACGGATAGACCAATGGTCCACAGCGCGCCCTGGCCGAGGAACATCAGATGATTGATGTTGAGATGTCCGCCCATGGTCATCTCACAACGGTGTGCCGAGCCGGCGGCGGCGCGGGAACAGCACTAGGCCGAGGCCCCAGAAGCCCGCGCGCATCACCAGCGACAGGATGATGTAGAGCACGGCGACGATGATGTAGGTCTCGAACGCGCGATATGTGTCCGACTGGATATAGTTGGCGACCGCCGTGAGCTCTTCGGCCGAGATCTGCGAGCAGACTGAGGATGCCAACATCAACAGCACGAACTGGCTGGTCAGCGCCGGGTAGACCTTCTCGATCGCCGGCAGCAGGATAATGTGCCAGTAGATCTGCAGGCGTGATAGCGCCAGCCCTTCGGCGGCCTCGATCTGTCCGCGTGGGATCGCCTCGAAGCCGGCGCGCATGATCTCGGCGGTATAGGCGCCGACATTGATGGTCAGCGCGGCCACCGCCACGGTGAAGGCTGAGAGTTTCAGACCAAGGCTGGCGAGGCCGAAATAGACCAGGAAGATCTGCACCAGCAGCGGCGTGTTGCGGATCGACTCGACGTAGACTTTGCAGGCGCCCGCGATCAGCACGTTGTGCGAGCCGCGGCCGATGGCTGCAAGCGTGCCGAACAGGGCGCCGAGCACGGTCGCAAAAACCGCCAACTCCAGCGTCAGCGCCGCGCCGCCGAGAAAACTCGGCCAACGCTCCAGCACTGCGGGAAAGTCGAGTTGAAGGCTCATCGCGTCAGGTTCAGCCCGTCGTCTGGTTGGTCATGCGGTCATAGACGCGGAAAAGCGCCTGGTTGCCGTTATTGCCTTCGCCATGCGCACGCGCATCCACATATTGGCTGGTGACGAGCGCCGTGCCCGGTAGCGGCACGCTCAGCGCCTGCGCGTGCTCCTGCACCAAGCGGAGGTCCTTGAGCTGGAGATCTATCCGGAAGCCAGCGGAGACGTCACCCGCGATCATCGCGGGGCCGAGCTTGTCCAGCATCCAGGAGGCGGCGGAGCCACCGAGCAGCACTCGGCGCAGCAGATCGAGATCGAGGCCAGAAGCGCGCCCGAGCGCGAGAGCCTCGCAGATCGCTTGGATGTTGATGCCGCAGATCAGCTGGTTGCAGAGCTTGACGGTCTGGCCGGCACCGGACGCGCCGACATGCGTGATGGTGGTGCCCATCGCGCGGAAGAACGGCTCGGCCTGAGTGAAGGCGCTCGCATCGCCGCCGGCCATGATCGAGAGGGCGGCGTTCTTGGCGCCCACCGGGCCACCCGAGACCGGCGCATCGATGAAGCTGACGCCAATTTTTTGCAGGTCCGCATGGATGCGGCGGACCGCGACCGGCGAGATCGTGCTCATGTCGACGATCAGCTTGCCGGGTGGCGGCGACTTGAGCAGCCCGTGGTCGCCGTAAACGGTCGCCTCGACGTGAGGCGTGTCGGGCAGCATGGTGATGACGATGTCGGCGCCTTGCGCAGCTTCGGCCGGGTTCTTGGAGCGGGTCGCGCCGTCCCTGACAATATCAGCGACGGCGGCCTCGTTGAGATCGAACGTACGCACTGCGTGCCCTGCCTTCAGAAGGTTACGCACCATCTCGAGGCCCATCGTGCCGATGCCGATGAAGCCGACGCTGCCCTTGTCGTTCCGTCCCATGTTGTCCGTCCGTTTCTTGGTTGGTCCGTTTCTTGGTTGGTCCGCGATCAGCCCGAGGCGCTGGTCTTGTCGATGTCGCCGACGACGGCCCTCCTGCGGTATTCGTCGCCGATGGCAAAATGCTTGCGCAGCGTCGCATCCGCTCGCTCAGGGTCGCGCGCGGTGATCGCCTCGAAGATGCGCCGGTGGTCGTCGATGAGGTACGTCTTCATCGACGGGAAGGCCTGCACCAGCTTGCGGCGGCTGTGATGCGAATGCGTCAGCAGACCTGCGAGCGATCCGTGCAGGACGGTCAAAGTCTCCGAATGCGAGGCCACCACGATGGTGCGATGGAATTCGAAGTCGGCCATGCCGCCGGCATCGGCGTCATCGATGGTGTCCCCAATTTTCGCCAGTGCACGCTGCAGCCGTTCGAAATCGGCAATGTTGGCGCGCTCGCAGGCGAGGCGGATCGCCTGGCATTCGATCGCGACGCGCGCCTGCATGACGTCGTCAAGCATGTCCGTCTGGTGGGCGAGGGCGAAGGTGAAGAAGTCGTTCAGCACCGAGACGTCCGGCCGGGTCACCACAGTACCGATGCGGTCGCGGATCTCGACTATGCCGAGCACCGTGAGGGCACGCAGCGCCTCGCGGACGATCGGCCGGCTAACGCCGAGGAGGGTGGCGAGCTCGCGTTCCGAAACCAGGCGGTCGCCCGGCCTGAGCGATCCGGCGAGCAGGCGTTCGCGCAGGAAGGCAAACACCTTCTCGAATCCTTTTTCGCCTTCGGCCGCGCGCGTAAGCTCCATAACGATCTCTCTTGGTCTGATCTTGGTCAGACCAGTATGATGGGAAGCTAACCTCGTCAACTCTTTTGATGTGGGGCTATCCGTCGGATTCCGGTATGCAAGTCGATCAAGCTGGGGCCGTGTAGCGCGCTGCCCCGGATCAGGCGGGTGTCTTGGAAACGGCACCTCCTTGCGACTGTGCCGGACGGGACTGGCGAGCACTGCGCAAGGCACTCATCCAAACCGTTTTGATGGCCGTTGCTCCGCATCGAGGGCAAGGCGACGTGATGGCTGCAGGCCGCATCGCCCGTAACCTCGATAGCGGCGTCTTTCCACCGAAGGCACATCCGTCGAAATGGCCCTCCATTCAAATGCGGGGTGCTCAGGGCCCGCGGAGCGGTCGCGGCTCGCGATAGCGCGCGGGTTCGGCTCCCGACGTTCTCTTTTGGCGGCCTGCCGCTTCTGCTGGTTCGTTCGCGCGCCTCACGCCGCCGTTCGCGGCCTTCGCGTCGCCGCTTGGCTCGAGCAACGCGGTGCCGCAGCGGAGGCGGCATGCACGCGACCGAAAACCTCGTTGCCATGGCCGAAGTCCGTCCGAGCTGAACGAGGGCAGACTCTGCCGGTTCCTTAGGAGCGCCCGCGGTGACGACAGGAACGAAACATCCGGAGGAGGCTTGGTCGAGGCGCCGACTTGGCGCGGCTGCAATGTTACGGAGGGCGCATGGCCAGATTGGCACCCGCAGTGGGCCCGAAAACACTGCTGCACCCCAGCTTCATCGGAGCCGGGGCAACCCTACTGATCGCCGCGTTGGTTACCGACATCATGTACTGGGATACATCGAACTGGCAGTGGGCCAACTCGTCTGCCTGGTTGATTGTTGGGGGCTTGGTCTTGGCTTGCGTCGCCACGATCGTCCTGATCATCGATTTTCTTACGGGCCGCGCCGCGCGGATCAATTGGATCTCCTTTTTGCTCGTCGCGGCAGCCGCGCTTCTCTCTCTATTGAATGTTTTCATCCACAGCCGCGACGCCTGGACCTCGGTCGTGCCGCAGGGAATCTCCATCTCTGTGATCGTGACGATTCTGCTGCTGATGGCCGCCTTCAACGGATGGAAGGTGACCACGGTTGGTACCCCCGCGACGGGAGACCGCCTGTGACTCACGCAATGCTTCGTGCCTTGCCGGCCATCTGCGCCTTGGTCGCGCTGACCGCCTGTAGCGACCAAGGCGGTGATCCCATGCGGCAATACGGGTCAGATCCCGACCTCCCAGAGCCTCAGAACTATCTGTTACCGCCCATGAGCGTCCCCAAGGAGATAGGCTGGAAACCAGGGGAGGCTCCAACGGCCACCGGAGGATTGAAAATTCAGGCGATGGCGACAGGGCTGATGCACCCTCGGATCGTCTATCCTCTCCCGAACGGGGACATTTTGGTCGTCGAGGGCAACAGTCCCGGAACCACACCTTTCCGGCCCAAGGACTTCATCCAGGGGAAGGTGAAGGCGCGCGGCGGAGCGGCGGGCAAGGGCGGCAACCGCATTACCCTGCTTCGCGATGCCAACGGCGACGGAAAGCCGGAGATTCAGACGGTCCTCGTAGACCACCTTCACTCACCGTATGGCGTGGCTTATGTGGACGGCACCCTGTACGTTGCCAACACGGACGCGATCATGGCGTTCAAGTACGCGCTCGGGCAAAACCAGATCACAGAGCCAGGTACGAGGCTTGCGGACCTTCCAGCCGGACCGATAGACCACCACTGGACCAAATCGATGGTCGCCAGCCCTGATGGATCCAAGCTCTATGTTGGAGTCGGATCCAACAGCAACATCACCGAGAATGGACTTGACGCCGAAGAGGGCCGGGCCGCGATCTACCAGGTTGATCGCATGACCGGTGCCAAGCGCATTTATGCCTCGGGCACGCGCAATCCGACCAATCTCGCCGTCGATCCCGAGACAGGACGGCTGTTCGCCGTCGTGAACGAGCGGGACGAGATCGGCCCCGACCTGGTGCCGGACTATCTCACGATGGTCCAAGAGGGCGCCTTCTATGGCTGGCCTTACAGCTACTGGGGCCAGCACGTTGACGTCAGAGTCCATCCGCAGAGACCCGATCTCGTGGCCAAGGCGGTCAAGCCCGACTACGGCCTGAGTTCACACGTGGCCGCGCTCGGCCTCGCGTTCAGCAAAGGCGAGACGCTGTCTTCCAAATTTGGGAACGGCATCTTTGTCGGTGAGCACGGCAGTTGGGACCGCAGCCCGGTCAACGGATATCAGGTGATTTTCGTACCGCTGGTGAACGGTCGGCCGGAGGGCAAACCCGTCCCGGTCGTAACCGGATTTCTTGGCAGCAACAACGACACCGTGCGGGGCCGGCCCGTAGGCGTGGCGCTTGACCGCACTGGCGCGCTGCTGGTCGCCGACGATGCAGGAAACGCGGTGTGGCGCGTCAGCGCGGACCAGTCGGGGCAATAGGACAGTCCCACCGGCAGCCGCGCTCCGACCCGTGGGGCGGCCGCTCGTCGCCATCGAACCAACTGGACGTCACAGTCGGTCGGCCATGCCGATGCGTCTTCAATATCTAGGGTCTAGCCTAAGCTCCTTGCCAACATCCGCGTACCGGGCCAAGTCGGCCTAAGGAGAAGTTCGCCGCCCCTTCTTCAAGGGTCAGCGCGAAGATCTATAAATCGGAAGGCGCAGAGTTCGTGTGACCATGGCTTCCACACTAGTTCCAGAAATCTGGCCGTCTTTCATGGTGAACAGATTCGTGGTTGAGGGGAGAAGGCGCATATGAGGCGACGCGAGGTCATTACGCTTGTTGCCGGAGCGGCGGCATGGCCGCTTACCGCCCGCGCGCAGCGCGCGACGGTTCCAACCATCGGATTTTTGGGCCCGACTGCGCCGCAAATCTGGTCGTCATGGACTAAGGCCTTTGTCGATCATTTTGCGGAACTCGGCTGGGTTGACGGCCGCACGGTCAAGATTGCCTATCGCTGGGCCAATGGCCAAATTGAGCGCGCCAACGAACTCGCCGCCGAACTGGTCGCGCTCAAGGTCGATCTCATCGTCACCTCCGGAAGCGGGACCGGCCCGGCGATGAAGGCGACGTCGCAAATTCCGATCGTTTTTGCATTGGCCAGCGAGCCGGTAGCCACCGGTTACGTGGCAAGTCTGGCGCGGCCTGGCGGCAACGTCACTGGATTGTCGCTCGAAGCGCCCGATCTCGGTGGCAAACGTCTAGGATATTTGCGCCATGTCGTGCCTGCGGCGCGCCGGCTGGCGATACTCACGGATGTCGCCTACTTGGCCTCGAGGCTCGACCTCGACCACGTCAAGGCAGCCGCGCCGACGCTGGGCTTCGAACCCCTGCCTTTCGAGATCCGCCGGGCCGAAGACATCGAGCCTGCCTTCGCCCGGCTTGGAGGTTCTGCCGATGTGCTGTACGTCTGCAGCGCGGATCCGCTGGTTAATAACAATCGCGATCGGATCACCGCGCTCGCGCTCGGTGCGAAGCTGCCAACCATATACGCCGAAAAAGCGTATGCCGAAGCTGGCGGCTTGATTTCTTACGGGCCCAATGTGCCCGAGATGTTCAAGCGCGCGGCCGAATACGCCGACAAGATCCTCAAAGGCGCGAAGCCTGCCGATCTGCCGGTGGAGCAACCCAACAGCTTCGAACTCGTCTTCAATCTCAAGACAGCGAAGGCACTCGGGCTGACAATTCCCCAGACGCTCATTGCCACTGCCGACGAGGTAATCGAATAGCTTCTTGCTGCAGTAATGGCCCCATCTTGGATCTCTCGGTTGGGCTGCGATTCCGCTGTTGCCGTTCAACCGGAAAAAAGAGACCTGGAAGCGAAAGGCCGCTTGTGGCCAGAGCGCGAGAGACATCGACCGCCACGGACGATAGTGAGTTCCGCTGTCGAACTCTCCGGACACGTATCAATTCCAGCACCGTTCTCATTCGGCACAGTCGCTGCTAGGGTGATCTCTTAAGGAGGCGGATGTGAAATATCTCGTCTTTGCATTAGTGCTTGCGTGTTCCACCAGCGGATCTGCGGCAGCGCGCTATTGCGATGGCGGGCAAGCAGCTGCACCGCGCGACCTCGCCCAGCGCATGGCGCTGCCCCTGTGCGGCATCGCGGCTACGCAACCGTGGGGGCCCAATGGCTGCCAACTCTGCGATTCCCGGAATATGTATCCAAAACCTTTTGAGACCTATGATGCAAAGCATTCAGCCTTCCGCTACTGGCGGCCCCCTGCCGTCGGCCAATAGATTCGGAAGCCGCCTGGAATGCACCGAGACGAGCCTGCTCGCATGATCGGCTTCGCACGTGAGTAAGCGGGCCACCCGAAGCTGCGGAAGCTGCACAGCCTGCTGCGATGGTTGGCTCCAGATCGAAGTGCGGGGACAAAAGGTGAGCAAAGGGCAACCATGCCCGTTCAGTGTCGCGCACCAATGTTCTATCTATCCCGAACGCCCGCAGCATCCCTGCCGCGAATTCGTCTGCGGCTGGCTGGTGGCGTCCAGCCCGCTGCCGGATTGGATGCGGCCGGACCGATCCGACATGATCATGCTGGCTGCCAATTTCTTCTGGCGCGGCCTGCCGGTCGATGTCGTCGTGCCGGTGGGCCATCAGCCGAAGCAGAAGGCCCTCGATTGGCTGACTCGGTTCTGCGCCGAAAACAGGCGCCTCCTCGTCTACCAGATCGGTGAGGAATGGTTCGCGTTCGGCCCGACCGCCTTCCAGACCGACGTCGCCGGCCGTCTGGGGCGCGGCGAAGCGCCGTGGGGCGATTGACGCAAGTCGCGGGAGCTATTCCCTTTTTCAGGCGGGGATCGTTTGGATGCGCAGCAATGCGACGCATCGCCGCGCGACACATTTTGTCGGGAATAGTTGCGCTTTAGACACACGCAGCGGGAAAGCGCGGGCGGCGCTGTCGCGAACATTGTATGTGGCATCTGGCATACAATAGTCTCACTTTATCCCGGGCCCATCAGACGGCCCGCGGCATAGAGGGGAAACGACATGAGGAAGGCCTTCCTGCTTGGAACAGGCTTCGCGGCCCTGTGCGCAACGGCTCTCAATCAGCCATCGCGAGCTGCAACACTTGATGACGTTGTCGCACGCCTTGACGCGCTTGAGCGCAACAACACAAAGCTCGCGAAAGAAAACGCGCAACTTCGCGAACGCGTCAATCACATCCATGAGCCGAAAGGTGCGGTTGCCGTCGCCGCACCAGCCTCTCCCAAGGGCAATCCCGTTCTTCACGTGGCCGTCGCGCCATCGCCGCCGCCGGTACCGGAGCACACCGTCGTCAGTATCGGCGGAGCTCCGCTTTACAGCAAAGCGCCCGGAGCCAATCCGTTCATCGACAACACGACCGTGACGCTCTACGGCCATGTCGATCTCTCCGGCGACGTCTTCAACGCCGGCGTTTACGACCAGGGCACCAAGTTCGGCGTTTCCTCCAACCTCACCTATTTCGGGGTGCGCGCGCGTCACAATCTGGATCCCTATGGCTATCCGGGATGGGCGGCAATCGCACAATTCGAGTCGCTGGTGGAGGTCGCAGCCGTTCCGACCGA
>NZ_JBVVOZ010000056.1:0-18276 GCF_055807395.1 Bradyrhizobium sp. Kon10
GCCAGGCCACGCCTTGACGGCCGCAAGCGCGGCGTCATGCTCGCGGAAATCGGACGCCAACCTAATGGTTGCTACGAGAGTTCGCTGCGAGAGCTCGCGGGGCTTAAGAAAAACTAGCTGCCGGCTTCGCTGAGGTTGACGTCTTCGAGCAGCGAGGAGGAGACGGCCGGGACCTGGTCGCCTTCGGAGGCGCGGGAGACGGCGACGCGGGTCTTGTTGAAGATGCTTTCGGCGCTGCCCTGCGCATTGAGGTTGGCCAGGAGCTCGCTGACCAGCGTGCTGTGCTCGCCCTTGCCGTCGTCGGCGACCTTGCCGGGCGAGGCGGAGGACAGGATCAGCGCGTTGTCGGGCGTGCCGATCGGCGCCAGGCCGTGCGAATAGGAGCGGAAGCGGCGCTCATAGGGATTGCGGCGGGACGCGTCGACCACGACGAGCTTGGCCTTGGCGCCCTGCTCCTTCATCATCTCGAGCACGCCGTCGATGGAGACGCCCTGGCGACGGACGTCGCTCTCCTTCCAGATCACGGCATCGACCGGCAGCATGTAGCTTTCGCGACCGGCCTGCACGCCGTAACCGCCGAAGAACAGCATGACGACGCTGTCGCGCTTGATCCGGGACTTCAGGCGGCTGATCGCACGCGCCATGTCGTCCTTGCTGGCGTCTTCCACCATGTCGACGTCAAAGCCGTTCTTGCGCAGGGTCGAGGACAGCGCGCGGGCGTCGTTGATCGACTGCGTGAGCGGCGCGTTGGCGTCGGGATAATGGCCGTTGCCGATGACGAGCGCGAGGCGCGAGGTCTGGCCCAGCGAACCGCTGATTTGATCGGTCGGGACGGCCTTGGCGGCATCGAGCGAGCGCATGTTGAGAGCAGCATGGGCGCCGATCGCCAGCGACACCGTGCCGATGAGGGCTGCGGCGACTGCAATCGTGCGTCGCGAGAGATCGAGCTGCCTTACATTCATCTCGGTTCGTTCCTGTCATTACCAAAAACCAGCCAAGCGCGCGCACATGTTAAGTAGCGCGATAGCGGCTTTGGGTTTGAGGATTGGCCGGGGGTGTGCCCCCGAATTGCGCGCAATTTGCGGCGCCGCACCAAACAAACCCTTAACCGGATATCGCCCCGGCGGCAATAGATCGCCGAAATTTTGAGCTAAGTCGCTGAAGAGATTGGTTAATTCACCAGTCCCAAAGTCTCCATTTTCGGCGTCCCCGTAGCCTTCCGGAGCCCTGTCATGCAGCCCTCGTGCCGCGTTTTTCCGTGACTTACATCACATTTGTATTTCCTGCGAATCCGGGTAGCTTTTTCAACGACTTGCAGGGGGGTGGCACGCCGATGGGGGCGTCCCGGCCGGCTCCGGGCAAGGCCCCGCGACCAGGTATTTCATGAGCTTTCATTATTTCGCAGGTGCCGCGTGCCGGGCGCTGACGGCGCGGAAAGACGGCCCCTCACTTTATGAGGTCTGCGATCCCGTGTTGTCGGGCCAAGCCAGCGGCGATCCGCATCTGGCCAAATTCTACAAGACCGCGCTCGGCAATCCCGCATTGCGAATGCTGCTCCGCCGCGCCGGTCTGCCCGAGCTCCGCGAGGAAACCAAACTGACCCGGCTGCGCGCGGCGATTGCCCGCGCTCGCGATGATGCCGAGCCTGATTGGGCGGCGGTCGGTCAGCCCGTTGCCGATCTCGTCGACACCATCGCGCTCGATCATCCCAAGCCGCCGCCGGCGATGTTCGCCGGCAGCATGCCGGCGCCAGCGCAGATCGACGGCGTGATCCGGGACTGCGCGCAGCATCTGCTGGGCTCGTACCGCAAGAACGGTTTTCTGCCGACCTATGCTGCCTTCAACCTGATCGGCGATCCCGACCTGCGCGGGCGTGAGCTGATCATGGCACTGACCGGCCTGAACGCGCGCGGCTACAAGAATTCCTCGCTGCTGTTCAACCTGGCGCGCGTCTTCATCGCACGCTCGCCGGCGCGCGCCGTGGTCAATCCGCCCTGGACCGGCATCGCCGAGCCTATGTGGGAGCCGGTGCAGATCCGCCACCGCTCGGCCTATTACGACGCGTTCTTCATCGAGGCGCTGCTCGGCTATTTCGAGACCGGGCTCGCCTCGCCCACCGAGGCGATGGCGGCGAAGGACGCGGTCGCCGACATGGTCGATTTCTGCGTCAACACCAGCCGCGAGCAGGTCGAGGACACCGACGGCGCCCGCTTCGACGTCATCACTGCGCTGGCGCCGGCACCGCATCCGCGGTTTTCCCGCTTCTTCGCCCAGATCAAGCAGGACCTCGGCTTCGGCGTCTACGTGCCCGATTGCGACACCACGGCGTGCTCGATCTCCGCCGCGACGCAGGCCGGCTGCACCGATCCGATCCTCGACCAGCCGCTGCTGGATTTCTACGCCGGCTATCAGGTGCGCGCCGGCGTCAACGAGCCGCGCGTGACGGTGCCGATCAACGACAATATCGACTACGAGGGTGGAGTAGCGACCTGGATCGACAATCTCCGGGGCGAGCGGCCCTATGGCAACGATCTCGATCCGACGCTTAATCTGGACATTCTGGAGGTGAGCTTTCGCAATCTCGCGCGCTGGAAGATTTTGGAGACGCCGGCGCGGCTTGCCACCGTGCATCGGATCCTCGGCTTCCAGAAGCGGCTCGCCGCAAGCGGCGCCTTCGCCAATCCGCGCTCGCACATCTATTATTTGCCCGAACTCTACAGCGCCTATTTCGGCCGCTGCTATGCGGCTTTCCTGGCGCTGCCACTGGCGGCGCAGGCCGCGATCGACCCCGACGGCGATTTCGATCTCATCCGCCACCGCGTGCTGTCCTACGTCAAGGGCGAGCTGATGGCGGCGGAGATGAACGTGTTCGACGCCGCGCTCGCCCTGATCGCACTCGGCCATCTCGGCGCCGACCCGCGCGCCTTCGCGCCGGCGCTGAACGTGATCGTCAATGCTGTCGGCGAAGGCGGCCGCCGCGGCCCGTTCCGCGCCTATGAATGGAACAAGATGAAGACGCCCACGCGGATCCTGGTGGGCGGTCCGGAGGTGACGTCGGCCTTCGTGCTGATGGCGCTGGCGGTGGCGAGAAAGGCGATGGCGCGGGGTTAGGTCTCGCAGGATTCTTCACCCTCCCCTGGAGGGTGTCTCCAGGGAGGGTAAGTAACCTCCGCGCCAACAATGACGGGAAGTTGACAGCCCGTCTGTCGGGCAGGCGCTGGCCGCGGGGACAAAAGCCGACCACAATTGGGGGCTTTATCGAGAGTTTCATCAGACGCGGACCGGCATGTTGCGAAAATTCCTGATTGCGCTGTCTTTGCTCGCTTTGTCTTTCCCGGCCTTGCCGTCGCTGGCACAGGCCGCCGACATCACCGGCACCGCCAAGGTCCGTGACGGCGATTCCGTCCTGATCGGCAACACGCGGATCCGGCTCGGCGGCATCGACGCGCCTTCAGTCGACCAGCTCTGCCTCAACAACAAGGGCGAACGCTGGACCTGCGGCATCGCGGCCCGCGACGAGCTCGCCAAATACGCCGACGGCAAGAACTGGGCCTGCCATGCGAGATCGATCGACCGGCGCGGACGCACCGTGGCACGCTGCGATGTCGGTGGCGAGGATATCCAGAAATGGCTGGTCCGCGCAGGCTGGGCGCTGGCCTACGCCCGCATGTCGCACGACTATGAGGCGGACGAGAAGGCCGCGCGCGAGGCAAAAGCCGGGATGTGGCAGGGCGCCTTCATCGCACCCTGGGACTGGCGCGTGCGCAACAAGAAGACGACCATATTGGGCGCCACCAAGCCATCGGAGGGGGCGCATTCCGTGCTGCTCGCCTCGGCCTCGGGGCCGGTCGCCCCCTCGCCGGACTGCACCATCAAGGGCAACGTCAACACGGCGGGCGAGTGCATCTATCATACCCCGACCAGCCGCTGGTACACCCAGATCAAGATGAAGATCAGCAAGGGCACGCGCTGGTTCTGCTCAGTCGAGGAGGCGGAGGCCGCCGGCTGCCGCGAGACGAAGAGATAAGAGCCCCAGACCTGCATTTTGCGCGCTTTTCTTGGATGCCCGCGCCGCGTAAAAGCGTCATGCGATGACCCTCCAGACCGTCTTCACGACATAAGGACAAACGAAAATGACCGTTCGCGCGGGCCGGGAATTTCTGGCCATCCCCGGGCCCACCACGATGCCCGATGCGGTGCTGCAGGCGATGCATCGTCCGGCGATCGACATCTACTCCAAGCAGATGACCGATCTGACCGAGAGCTTGCTCCGCGACATCTCGAACCTGTTTGCGACCAAGGGCAAATCCTACATCTACATCGCCAACGGTCACGGCGCCTGGGAAGCGGCGCTGAGCAACGTGCTGTCGCGCGGCGACAAGGTGCTGGTGCTGGAGAGCGGGCGGTTCGCGATCGGCTGGGGCCATGCGGCTTCGCTGATGGGCGCCGAGGTCGAGGTGCTCAAGGGCGACTGGCGCCGCGCGGTGCGGCCGCACGAGGTCGAGGAGCGGCTGCGCCGCGACAAGGAGCACACGATCAAGGCCGTCGTGGTCGTCCAGGTCGATACCGCCTCCGGCGTGCAGAACGACGTCGAGGCGATCGGCAAGGCGATCAAGGCGAGCGGCCATCCCGCGCTGTACATGGTCGACACCGTGGCTTCGCTCGGCTGCATGCCGTTCGAGATGGACAAATGGGGCATCGACGTCGCGATGTCCGGCTCGCAGAAAGGCCTGATGACGCCGCCCGGTCTCGGCTTCGTCGCGGCGAACGCGCGCGCGCTCGAGGTGCACAAGAAGGCCAACATGAGCACGCCCTATTGGAGCTGGAGCGAGCGCGAGGGCACCGAGCACTATCGCAAATATGCCGGCACCGCGCCGGTGCATCTGTTGTTCGCACTGCGCCAGGCAATCGACCTGTTGCACGAGGAAGGGCTGGAGAACGCCTTTCGCCGCCACAGCCTGCTCGGCGAAGCCGCGCGCCGTGCCGTCGGCGCATGGTCTGAAGGCCAGGTGCTCGGCTTCAATATCGCCGAGGCGAGCGAGCGCTCCAACACGGTCACCACCGTGACCATGAGCAACGGCCATGATCCGGCGGCACTGCAACGCTATTGCAAGGAGAAGTGCGGCGTGGTGCTCGGCACCGGCATCGGCGACCTCTCCGGCCAGGCCTTCCGCATCGCCCATATGGGCCACGTCAATGCACCGATGCTGCTCGGCACGTTAGGGGTGATCGAGGTCGGCCTCAACGCGCTGAAGATCCCGCACGGCAAGGGCGGCCTCGAGGCGGCGGTGGCGTATCTGGGTGAGCAGGTCGCGGTGTAAGCGGGCGCGCGCCCAGAATTCAGTGGTCATCCCGGCGAAGGCCGGGACCCATAACCCCGACTGGCTGTGATCCGAAGAGTCCAACTCCGAGCCATCGCCAAACTACTCCCTGTGGGTATGGGTCCCGGCCTTCGCCGGGACGACACGGGAGTTTGATGAAGCTCCTGAGTTTCACATCGGTCTTCCCGCTTCTTTAAATCCCCTGCCTTCGATCTGATATAGGGACAACACCCGCCCCTATCTCGAGGATCGATTTGCCCAACATCGCCAGCAAGACCCCGCCCATCGCCCCGCGCCGGCCGCACAGCTTCACCCGGCACGGCATCACCGTGACCGACGACTATGCCTGGCTGAAGGACGCGAACTGGCAGGAGGTGCTGCGCGATCCCAAGGTGCTTGATCCCGACGTCCGCAAATATCTGGACGAGGAGAACGACTACACCGACAGCCTGCTCGGCCACACCGGGCCGCTGCAGAAGACGCTGGTGCGCGAGATGCGCGGGCGCATCAAGGAGGACGATTCCAGCGTGCCGTCGCCGGATGGGTCGTTCGCTTATTTCCGCAAATTCCGCGAGGGCGGACAGCATGAATTGTTCGGCCGCATGCCGCGCGACGGTGGTGATGGCCATATCGTGCTCGACGGCGACGCGCTCGCAAAGGACCACGCGTATTTCAAGTTTGGCGGCAGCCGGCACTCGCCGGATCATAAGCTGCAAGCCTGGAGCGCGGACACCAAGGGCTCCGAATATTTTTCGATCCGCGTGCGCGACTGGGCAACGGGGAAGGATTCTGACGATATCGTCGAGGAGACCGACGGCGGCATCGTCTGGAGCAAGGACTGCAAAGGCTTCTTCTATGTGAAGCTGGACGACAATCACCGGCCAATGCAGGTGTGGCGGCACCGGCTCGGCACCAGTCAAGCCGACGATGTCCTGGTCTATGAGGAGCAGGATTCCGGCTGGTTCACCCATTTGCACGAGAGCACCAGCGGGCGCTTCTGCGTGATCGCCGGCGGCGATCACGAGACCTCGGAGCAGCGGCTGCTCGACCTCGCCAATCCCGAGGCACCGCCGCGCCTGGTCGCGGCGCGCGAGGACGGCGTGCAATATTCGCTGGCGGATCGCGGCGACGAGCTCTTCATCCTCACCAATGCCGATGACGCGATCGACTTCAAGATCGTCACCGCGCCGCTCGCATCGCCCGAGCGCGCGAACTGGCGCGACCTGATCCCGTATCGTCCCGGCATCTACATCATCGATCTCGATCTCTATGCCGGCCATCTGGTGCGGCTGGAGCGCGCCAACGCGCTGCCGGGAATCGTGATCCGCGATCTGGCCTCCGGCGAAGAGCACGCGATCGCCTTCGACGAGGCGGCCTACTCGCTCGACACGATGGGCTCCTACGAATTCGACACGACGAATTTGCGCTTTGCCTATTCGTCGATGACGACGCCGTCGGAAGTCTACGACTACGACATGGCGAAGCGGACGCGGGTGCTTCGCAAGCGCCAGGAGATTCCGTCCGGCCACAACGCCGCCGACTACGTGACCACCCGCATCATGGCCAAGTCGGATGACGGCGCGGAGGTGCCGGTCTCGATCCTCTATCGCCGCGGGCTTAAGCTCGACGGCTCAGCGCCGCTGCTGCTCTACGGCTACGGCTCCTACGGCATGGCGATGCCGGCCTCGTTCAGCGCCAACCGCCTGTCGCTGGTCGACCGCGGCTTTGTTTACGCCATCGCCCATATCCGCGGCGGCGCCGACAAGGGCTGGGGCTGGTATCTCGACGGCAAGCGCGACAAGAAGACGAATTCGTTCGGCGATTTCGCGGCCAGCGCGCGGGCGCTGATCGACGCCAAGTACACCAGCGCAAAGCGCATCGTCGGCCATGGCGGCTCGGCCGGCGGCATGCTGATGGGCGCGGTGGCGAACCGCGCCGGCGAATTGTTCGCCGGCATCGTCGCCGAGGTGCCATTCGTCGACGTCCTCAACACCATGCTCGACGACACGCTGCCGTTGACGCCGCCGGAATGGCCGGAATGGGGCAACCCGATCGAGAGCGAGACGGATTTTCGCACCATCCTGTCCTATTCGCCGTACGACAATGTCGCGGCAAAGGAGTATCCGGCGATCCTGGCGATGGGCGGCTTGACCGATCCGCGCGTCACCTATTGGGAGCCCGCCAAATGGATCGCGCGCCTGCGCGCCACCATGAGCGGCGGCGGCCCGGTTCTCCTGCGCACCAACATGGGCGCCGGCCACGGCGGCGCCTCGGGGCGCTTCAACCGGCTGGACGAGGTTGCGATCGTGTACGCGTTCGCGCTGTGGGCGGCGGGGATGGCGGAGGCCGGGGTATAGGCCAACGCCCGCCCGCGTGTCGTATGGCACGACTGCCTCCAGATCGTCGTCCTGGCGAAAGCTAGGACCCATACCGCGGGATGTATCGATGTGGAGCAGGTGACTTGTACCGGGGAAGATCTCTTAAGTGCCAGCATTCGCGAAACTTCGCGCTGGGGTAATGGGTCCTGGCTTTCGCCAGGACGACATTGGTGTGCGAACTACCTTCCGTTCTTTTTCCGCCATTCCGCGAAGTCGGTCAGGGTCTGCGGGTCCGTTGCCGGATAGAGCCCGAAGATGCCGCGGCCCTTGTTGACTTGCTCGGTCACGAAATCCTCGAAAGCGGTCATCTCGAAGGTCTCGTTCGCGATCTCGTCCGCGAGATGCGCGGGAATCACGATGACGCCGTCGGCATCACCCAAAATCACGTCGCCGGGAAACACCGGCGCATCGCCGCAGCCGATCGGGACGTTGATCTCGATGGCCTGGTGCAGCGTCAGATTGGTCGGCGCGCTCGGGCGATGATGGTAGGCGGGGATGCCGAGCTTTGCGATCTCGGCGGAATCGCGAAAACCGCCGTCGGTGACGACGCCGGCGACGCCGCGCTTCATCAAGCGCGTCACCAGGATTGCGCCGGCCGAGGCGGCGCGCGCGTCCTTGCGGCTGTCCATCACCAGCACGCTGCCCGCCGGACAATCCTCGACCGCCTTGCGCTGCGGATGGGAGCGATCCTTGAACACGTCGATGGTGTTGAGATCCTCGCGCGCCGGCATGTAGCGGAGTGTGAAGGCCTCGCCGACCATGGTCGGCTGGTTCGCGCCCAATGGGTGCACGTCCTGGATCATCTGGACGCGCAGGCCGCGCTTGAACAGCGCGGTGGCCACGGTGGCGGTGGAGACGGTCTTGAGCTTCTCGCGGGTGGTGTCGGTGAGTTTGGACATATTCATCCTCTTGTCATTCCGGGGCGCGCGGAGCGCGAACTAAGATGCGCAATTGCGCATCTGAGAATCCATCGGGCCGCACGCCTCTGCGGAGAAATGGGTTCCGGGTTCGATGCTTCGCATCGCCCCGGAACGACAACGTCAATAAATCGACGGCTCGCCGATCGGCGCGCCGAAATCGGTCTCCAGGAAGTCGAAGTCGCAGCCATCATTGGCTTGCCTGATATGCTTGGTGAACATCCAGCCATAGCCGCGCTCGAAGCGGCGCTCGGGCGGCTTCCAGGCCGCGCGGCGCTTTGCAAGCTCGGCCTCGGACACATCGAGATTGATGGTGCGGGCGGCGACGTCGAGCGAAATGCGGTCGCCATTCCGCACCAAGGCGAGCGGACCGCCGACGTAGGACTCGGGCGCGACGTGCAGAATGCAGGCACCGTAGCTGGTGCCGCTCATGCGCGCGTCCGAGATGCGCACCATGTCGCGCACGCCCTGCTTCACGAGCTTGGTTGGGATCGGCAGCATGCCCCATTCCGGCATGCCCGGCCCGCCCTGCGGCCCCGCATTGCGCAAAATGAGAATGTGGTCTTCGGTGACGTCGAGATCGGGATCGTCGACCGCCTTCTTCATCGCGGCATAGTCGTCGAACACCAGCGCCGGCCCGGTGTGCTTGAGGAACCGCGGCGCGCAGGCGCTCGGCTTGATGACGCAGCCGTCGGGCGCGAGATTGCCCTTGAGCACGGCAAGCGCGCCTTCCTTGTAGATGGGATTGTCGACCGAGCGGATCACGTCGTCATTGTGGACTTCGGCCTGCGCGATGTTCTCGCCGACAGTCTGGCCGGTGACCGTGACGCAGTCGAGATGCAGATGCGGCTTGATCTGGCTCATCAGTGCCGGCAGGCCGCCGGCATAGAAGAAATCTTCCATCAGATAAGTATCGCCGCTCGGCCGCACATTGGCGATGACGGGCACCTTGCGGCTCGCCTTCTCGAAATCGTCGAGGCCGATATCCTGGCCGGCGCGGCGGGCCTGCGCGATCAGATGGATGATGGCATTGGTCGAGCAGCCCATCGCCATCGCCACCGCGATCGCGTTCTCGAACGCTTTCCGCGTCTGGATCGTCTTCGGCGTCAGATCTTCCCACACCATCTCGACGATGCGGCGGCCGCATTCGGAGGCCATGCGGATGTGGTTGGCATCCGCGGCGGGAATCGAAGAAGCACCGGGCAGCGTCATGCCGATCGCTTCGGCGATCGCGGTCATGGTCGAGGCCGTGCCCATGGTCATGCAGGTGCCGTAACTGCGCGCGATGCCGGCTTCGATATCGAGCCAGTCCTTGTCGGAGATCTTTCCGGCGCGGCGCTCGTCCCAATATTTCCAGCCGTCGGAACCCGAGCCGAGTGTCTTGCCCTTCCAATTGCCGCGCAGCATCGGGCCTGCCGGCAGGTAGATCGCCGGGATATTCATCGAGGTCGCCCCCAGCAGCAGCGCGGGCGTGGTCTTGTCGCAGCCGCCCATCAGCACCACGCCGTCGACGGGATGGCTGCGCAGCAGCTCCTCGGCGTCCATGGCCAGCAGATTGCGGTAAAGCATCGTGGTCGGCTTGAGCAGCGATTCGGACAGCGACAGCGCCGGCAGCTCCAGCGGCAGGCCGCCGGCCATCAGGATGCCGCGCTTGACGTCGTCGACGCGCGACTTGAAGTGCATGTGACAGGGTTGCGCGTCCGACCAGGTGTTGAGGATCGCGATGATCGGACGATCCTTCCACTCCTCGGGTGCATAGCCCATCTGCATGGTGCGGGAGCGGTGGCCGAACGAGCGGAGGTCGTCGGGCGCAAACCAGCGCGCGCTGCGGAGCTGCTCGGGCGTCTTTTTCCTGGTGGTCATTTTCCTGTCCGTCGAGGGATTCCGCCCTGCTCTTCCCACAGGCCATCCGTCCCTCGCAAGACGCCGGGCTGACCGGAAACGGGCGCCTGCTATGCACACAGGCGTGCATAGGTCCGGGTGCGTTGCAACAACAAGGCCGATGGCTCGGCGACCACCCGCGAAATCCTTGCAGGTTGAGTGGAATCCGCGCAACACTTTCACATTTGGTGCGTCGACTGACTAACCGATTTGCCCTCGCATCCGGCCCAGAGGATTGGAATTTTGGCCAACATCCTGATCGTGGATGACGATCCGGCCGTACAGCTCACGATCCGGCTGCTTCTGGAGCGGGCCGGTCATCACATCACAGTGGCAGGCGATGGCCACCAGGCGCTCGCTTTGTTCGAGGCGAGCCAATTCGACCTGCTGTTCCTCGACATTTTCATGCCCGGCATGGACGGGCTCGAGACGATGCGCCACATCCGGGCGCTGCAACCGGCCATTCCGATCGTCGTCATTTCCGGCCGCTCGATCACCCCGGATGCCTATGCCGAGCCGGACTTCCTGAACATGGCGACCAAGCTCGGCGCCGTGGCGAGCTTGCAGAAGCCATTTCGGGCCGACGCACTGCTTGCGACGGTCGACGGCTGCCTGAAATCGGTGCAATCATCATCCCCGCCGCAGCCCCAAGCCGGCGTCGGCATCCCATGACGGGGTCATCCATGGTGCGCCGGTCCAGACCATCCGGCTCCAGTCTCGACGCGGCGCGAAGGCCAACATGACTCTCGCAACACGGCTGGCCATCGCGATGATCCTGCTGGTGGCTGTTACCGTGGCCGCCGTGGGCTGGCTCGGCTATCGCAACATCACCCAGGCCGTCATTCCGCGCGTGCTGGAACGCATCGAAGCCCAGTCACGCCTGCGGGCGACCAATCTGGAATCCTATGTGGCCGGAGCTCGCGGCGATCTGGTCGGCTATCGCTCTGCCGCGGCCATCAATGGCCTGATTCGCGCGCACATCGGCGGGGGCATCGACGCCGCCGACGGCGTGTCGGAGCAAACCTGGCGCGAGCGCATTGCAGCGCGGCTCGCGGCCGAGATCGAGGCCAAACCCAGCTACGGACAATTTCGGATCATTGGCGTTGACGACGACCAGCGCGAGCTGGTCCGCGTCGATCGCTCCGGACCGAATGGTGCGGTACGGGTCGTCCCCACCAGCGAACTGGAGCCCAAGAGCGAGCGAGCCTATTTTCAGGAAACGATTCGACTGGCACCGGGCGAGATTTACGTTTCGCCCATCGACCTCGCCACCCGCCAGGGAGGGACCACGGCCCTTCACACGCCGACCTTGCGGGTCGCGACGCCGCTGTTCACACCCGACGGCAAGCCGTTCGGCATCATCATCGCCAATATTGACATGCGTCCGGCACTCGACCGCGTCCGTTCGACCGGCGGCGGCGCGGACGGAGATATCTACGTCGTGAATTCGCGCGGCGACTATCTCGTCCATCCCGATCGCGCGCGCGAATTCGGCTCCTTGCGCGGCCACCCCACCGATTGGCGCAATGACTTTCCATTTTTTGCGGCCTTGGCCGGCACACTGCAAGCATCCACCCAGCTCGTCACCGACGCGTCGGGCCGGCCGAGCGGCGCGGCGATCGCGCCAGCGCTGCTTGCGGGCAAGGAATGGGTCGCGATCATCGAGACGGTTCCTCCGGCGGTGTTCGGCCGCGTGCCCGCTGCCATTCAAAAAACGTCCTTACTCGTCGGCGTGCTTGCCGTCCTCGCCGCGGCTTCGCTCGCAGTGCTGCTGGCACGGTCCTTGACGCGCCCGATCGGGCGCCTGACCGCGGCGGTCGAGGCGATCGGCAGCGGGCGGCCTGCCGGCATACCCGTCGATGCAAGCGGCGAGACCGGCGTGCTGGCGCGGGCTTTTGCCCACATGGTCGAGGAGACGCGGGCGAAAACAGCCGCGCTCGAGCGCGAGGTCCGGGAGCATCGCGGCACCGAGGCGGCACGAAGCCATCATGCGGAGCGCGAGCGCCTGTTCAGCGCCGCTGTCGAATCATCCGACGAGGCCATCGTGATGCAGTCGCTCGACGCTATCATTACCGGCTGGAATCCTGCCGCTGAGCGCCTCTATGGCTATTCGGCGAACGAGGCGATCGGACAATCCACCTCGATCATCGTCCCGCCCGAGCGCCGGGAGCAGGGTAAGGACTATCTGGCCCGAATCGCCCGGGGCGAGCCGATCGAACGGTTCGAGACGGTGCGCCTGCGCAAGGACGGGACGTCGGTCGACATCTCGCTCAACCTCTCGCCGATCAGGGGGACGTCGGGCGAGATCATCGGCGTCTGCGGCAGCGCGGGCAGCCTGACCGAGGCGCGGCGCGCCGAGCGGGCGCTCCAACAGCAGATCGAGGAGCGGCGGCAGCTTTTCGACACCTCGCAAGACCTGATCATGATCATGAACGCGCGGGGCCATGTCGTGCAGATCAGCCCGAGCAGCGCGGCCATTCTGGGCTACCAGCCGGGCGAGATGATCGGCCGCAGCGGCGCCGATTTCATTCACCCCGCCCATCTCGATCACTCCCGCGAGGAGATGCGCGCGCTGCGGCGCGGCGAGCGTCTGAGGCTCGCGGACACCCGCTGCCTCCACAAGGACGGGCGCGAGGTCTGGCTCTCCTGGCTCGGCAACTGGTCCGATCAGGCCCAGCGCTTCTTCTTCGTCGGGCGTGACATGACAGAGGCCCGACTCGCGCAGGAGGCCTTGCGCGAAAGCGAGCAGCTGGCGCGCAACATCGTCGACACCGCGCTCGATGCCTTCACGCAAACCGACCAGACCGGCACCATCCTGAACTGGAACTCGCAGGCCGAGAAGCTGTTCGGCTGGCCGCGCGAGGAGGCAATCGGGAAGAATGCCATCGATCTCTTCGTCGCCCCCACCGAGCGCGAAGGCGTGAGGGCCAGACTACAGCTCTTTCTCGAATCCAAGGCGCAGGAGCTGCCCGGTCCACGGCGCGAGCTTCTGGTGCGCCGGCGCGACGGCAAGGAATTCAGGGCCGAGCTCAGCGTCACGGCGCTGCGTCGGCGCGACGGAGTCTTCTTCAATTCGTTCTACCGCGATCTCACCGAGAAGATCGCGGCCGAGGAGCGCATCCGTCAAGCGGAGAAGATGGAGGCGGTCGGCCAGCTCACCGGCGGCGTGGCACATGATTTCAACAACATCCTCACGGTCATCACCGGCACGATCGAGATCCTGGCTGACGCGGTGGCCAAGGAGCCGGACCTTGCGGCGATTACCAGGATGATCGACGAGGCCGCCGGACGCGGCGCCGAGCTGACCCAGCACCTGCTCGCCTTTGCGCGCAAGCAGCCGCTCCAGCCGCGCGAGATCGACATCAATTCGCTGATCATCGACACCGCGAAGCTGTTGCGACCGACGCTCGGCGAGCAGATCCAGATCGAATCCGTGTTCGAGGACGAGAGCTGCGTTGCGATCGTCGATCCCAACCAGCTCACCACGGCGATCCTCAACCTCGCGCTCAACGCCCGCGACGCCATGCCCGGCGGCGGCAAGCTGATCGTGGAGACGGGCGCCGCCTATCTCGACGAGACCTATGCCAGCAGCAACGACGTCCCGCCCGGACACTACGTGCTGATCGCCGTGAGCGACACCGGCTCGGGCATCCCCGCCAACATGCTGGCCAGGGTGTTCGATCCCTTCTTCACCTCGAAGGGGCCGGGCAAGGGCACCGGACTCGGGCTCTCCATGGTCTACGGTTTCATCAAGCAGTCCGCGGGACACATCAAGATCTACAGCGAGGAGAGCCACGGCACCACGATCAAGATGTACCTGCCGCCCGGCAAGACGCCTACGGCAGTCAGCGAAGGCGTGACGCCGACGTCGATCGAAGGCGGGCACGAAACGATCCTGGTGGTCGAGGACGACCGGCTGGTTCGCGACTACGTGCTGGCGCAACTGCATTCGCTCGGCTACGTCACGCTGCAAGCCGCGAACGCCGCCGAGGCGCTCGCCATCGTCGGCTCCGGAACGCCGTTCGACCTGCTGTTCACCGACGTGATCATGCCCGGCAACATGAACGGACGGCAGCTCGCCGACGAGGTGTTGAAGACGCGTCCCGATCTGCGCGTGGTCTACACGTCCGGCTACACCGAGAATGCGATCATCCATCACGGCCGACTGGATTCAGGCGTTCTGCTGCTGGCAAAACCTTATCGCAAATCCGATCTCGCGCGGATCATCCGCAAGGCGCTGGGCGGGTGAGGCTGCGCAGGCAGGATGAAGCCGAGCGTGGTCCGGGACAAGTCTATGCGTGAAGAAACAACCCCGGATTCGCTGCGCTCCATCCGGGCTACAAGATTGCGGAAGCAACCCTACGACGCGCGCTGGGCTGCCGTCATCACGATACGGATCAGATCGGCAGCATTGCGGGCGCCGAGCTTCTTCATGATGTTGGCGCGGTGATCCTCGATGGTGCGCGGGCTGATGCCGAGGGTGCGGCCCGCCTCCTTGTTGGAGGCCCCGGCGGCGAACTGCTCAAGCACCTCGCGTTCCCTCCGGGTCAGCGGCTCGCGTCCGGGGAAGTGCAGCGAACCGAACTTCGGGGACGCATTCTCCGCCTGCCTGCGGGCATAAGCCCCGATCGCCTCGTCGAGCCGCCCGACGATCTCACTGCCGCGGAACGGCTTCTCGATGAAGTCGAGCGCGCCGCTCTTGATGGCGCCCACCGCCATCGCGATATCGCCCTGCCCTGAGATCATGAAGATCGGTGCGGGATAATCCTCGCCGTGCAGCTCCCTGAGAATGTCGAGACCCGACTTTCCGGGAATGTGCACGTCGAGCAGGATCGCGGCCGGTGTGCGGTTCCGCGCGACGGAGAGCAACGCTGCGCCGTCCGCGAAACAGATCACCTCATAGCCCGCCGCCTTCAACACCATCGACAGGGTGTCGCGAACGGCAGGATCGTCGTCGACCACGAAGATTTCACCACGGGGGGTTTGATCGGCCATGTGCCAAATCCATCTGTGCCAAATCCATTTGGCATTAAGGAGTCGCGTCCGGGCCAACCGTTATGGCGTTCGGCGCGGATTGGGCCCACCATATATGTACGGGACATGGACTTAACGCACAAGTAGCCGCGCAGTGCCTTCTTGCGGAGGACGGAGAATACCCATGTCAAATTTTGCCGGCACGACGCTACCGTCGCTGAAACCGACAGCCGACAGTTGGTCGCGGCCGATCTTCGCCGTCTGATCAGGCGGATCGAGGCTCGCATGCGCCTGATCGACGCTGCCATGGAACTGGACGGGAGCGTCACGATGTCCGGCGACATTTTCGCGCCCGATCGCATCGGCGCTCCGGGCCTTACCCGCGGTGCCGTTCCACGATCGCGTCGGTGGCGACGCCGCCCCAGGTATGCATCGCCGGGAGCCCCATGGCCGTCTTGCCGAGATTGGCAAGGCTGATGCGAAGCGCCGCGAGATCCAGCGGCTTGGGCAGGCTCTGAAGCTCGATCCCCACTGAGCGGGCGAAGCTGCGAGCACCACTGCGGCGCTTGCCCTCCATGCCGCTGATCACGATCACGGAACCTGAGAATTTCGCCGCCGCCATCTCCCGCAGCACGTCGACGCCGTCGCCGTCCTCCAGTACGAGATCGAGCGTCACGCAGTCGAAGCGAGCGGTGCGGAGCTTTTCAATCGCTTCCGCGACCGACGGCGCCACGGTGACTTCGTGGCCGGCCTGCTTGGCAGCGACCGTGATCAGGCTGCGTTGCGTGGCATCGTCGTCGACCACGAGCAGCTGAAGCGCGCGCCGCTCGGCGACGTCGGGCAGGTTGGACGAAACGGGAGAGAGGGAGCTTCTTGGCATTACCGGACCCTGAGATTGAGACCGGCAATCGATACACGGAACGCGCTTCAGCCCCGTAAAGCCGTTGCGACAAATTCATTCGGATGTTTTCAGAAAATGTGAAGCAACGCGTCGGGAATTGGCACCGCGCAGGCGCGCGGATCAGACCACCGCCTCGTGGCCGGTGGTCCGCTTCTTCCGATTCTTGCCGCGCAGGAACTGGATGTCCATTTCGGCGCCGTTGACGCGCACCAGCTCGCAGCGGCGGTAGGCGAGGCCCGTGGACGACAGCAGCAGGAAGAACTCCTTCAGGTTCAAGCCCTGGATCGAACCTTCCACCGTGAGGATGGCGTCGGTGTCGGAAATCGCGTTGAGCTTGCAGTCGCGGCGCCAAGTGCCGTCGATGGCCATGATGCAGACGTCATAGCCGCGACTGAACGTCACGCGTTCCAGACCCTTTCCATCCTCGGCCATGCTTATCGCCCCATTACTGCTGCCATCCGCGGCGGCGCGTCGGCGAGCGCCGGCTTGGCTGCCGTCGCACGCGGATCGTTGGGCTTGTAGAGGCCGCGCCGTTCCGGAATCGGCTTGAAAGTATCGGTCAGTCCGACCACCGTCTCGGCCGCGCCCAGCACCAGGAAGCCGTCTCCCTCGATCTGGCGGGCCAGGCGGTTGAAGATCTTGATCTTGGTGTCCTGGTCGAAATAGATCAGCACGTTGCGGCAGAAGATGACGTCGAAGGTGCCGAGCTGGGCGAAGTCGTGCAGCAGGTTGAGCTGCCGGTGCTGAATCATCGCGCGCAGCTCGGGATTGATCTGCCACGTCTCGCCAGTCTGCTTGAAATATTTCATCAGCATCTGGATCGGCAGGCCGCGCTGCACTTCGAACTGGCTGTAGATGCCCGCCTTGGCCTTCTCCAGCACTTCCTGCGACAGGTCGGTTGCGATGATCTCGACGCGCCAGCCCGTGAGGGCCGCGCCCATCTCCTTCAGGCTCATCGCGAGCGAATAGGGCTCCTGCCCGGTCGAGCCGGCTGCGCACCAGATGCGCACGCTGCGGCGGCCGGCGCGCGCCTTGATGACTTCCGGCATGATGGTGTCGCGGAAATGATCGAACGGGACCTTGTCGCGAAAGAAGAAGGTCTCATTGGTGGTCATGGCTTCGACCACGCTGGTGACGAGCGCGCTCGAGCCGCCTTGCAGTTTCTGCACCAGCTCGCCGATGCCGGACAGCCCGGCCTTGCGGGCGAGCGGCAACAGCCGGCTTTCGATCAGATATTGCTTGTCTGCGGACAGGTCGAGCCCGGAGTGATCCCTCAGGAACTTACGCAGATACTCATACTCGGTGGGGGTCACGGATGGCCTCTCGGTAGCTATACTGGGAACACTCTGCCGAGCGACTTGCTCAGCGACTCGGGCCAGACACTCAGACCATGACTTGTCCAACGGGGATCAAGCCGACTTCAGCAAATTTGTCGGCGATGATGTCTTTGTCGAAGGGCTTCATGATGTACTCGTTGGCACCGCCGCTCAGTGCCTGAGCGATGTGAGCCACGTTGTTCTCGGTGGTGCAGAACACGACCTTGGGCTGGTCTCCGCCGGGCAGGCGGCGCATGTGGCCCATGAACTCAAAGCCATCCATGATCGGCATGTTCCAGTCGAGCAGCACCGCGTCGGGCAATTTGCGCTGGCAGATCTCGAGCGCTTTCGAGCCGTCCTCGGCCTCGGTGACTTCGAATTCCAGGCCTTCCAGGATCCGGCGTGCGATCTTGCGCACGACGCTGGAATCATCGACCACCAAACATGTCTTCATTTTTGTTCTCCGGCTTCGATGTATTGGGGCTCACGCAGCCATTTGCACTTCGGTTTTGAGCTCGAGGACGCGATCGACGTCGAGGACGACCATGAGCTGACCGTCGAGGCGGTGGACGCCGCCGGCGAGCTTGG
>NZ_JBVVOZ010000057.1:0-14727 GCF_055807395.1 Bradyrhizobium sp. Kon10
CAACTCCAGCCCATCGCGGAGGCCGCCTGACGCTAAACCATTACCTGTTTCTTCCTAGCGCAGCGAAGCAATCCAGAGTCTTTCCATTGAGGGATTCTGGATTGCTTCGTCGCAAGAGCTCCTCGCAATGACGAGGATGGGGCTGCGCGCGTGCCACACCCTCGCTGTCATCGCCCGGCTTGACCGGGCGATCCAGTATTCCGAGACGATCGAGGTTCATCGAGAAGCCGCGGCGTACTGGATTCCCCGCTTGCGCGGGGAATGACAGCGAGAATGTTGCGCCGCTCTCGCCCCTGAAACAAACTGCCCTGGTCCACCGGCTTGCCCACGCGCTTCGGAGCGGTCTTGGCCTCTTGCGTTGCCGGCTTCGGTTGTTGCGCGCTCTCTCCCAGTGTCGTCCCGGCGAAGGCCGGGACCCATTACCCCAGGGAGTGGTTTGGCGAAGACTGGTCGTTCGGGACTGAGATCACGCGCACTCGAAAGACCTCGCGGTATGGGTCCCGGCCTTCGCCGGGACGACGGCGAGGATGTTGCGCCGCTGTTGCCTTCTAGAACAAACTGCCCTGATCCACCGGCTTGCCCACGCGCTTCGGCGCGGGCTTGGCCTCTTGCGTTGCCGGCTTCGGTTGTTGCGCGCTCTCTCCCAGCGTCGTCCCGGCGAAGGCCGGGACCCATTACCCCCCAGGGAGCGGTTTGGCGAAGACTGGTCGTTCGGGACTGAGATCACGCGCACTCGAAAGACCTCGCGGTATGGGTCCCGGCCTTCGCCGGGACGACACCGAGAATGTTGCGCCGCTGTTGGCTTCTAGAACAAACTGCCCTGGTCCACCGGCTTGCCCACGCGCTTCGGCGCGGTCTTGGCCTCTTGCGTTGCCGGCTTCGGTTGTTGCGCGCTCTCTTCCAGTGTCGTCCCGGCGAAGGCCGGGACCCATACCGCGTGATCTATCGGTTGTGCGTGGTATCAGTCCCGAACGACCAGCCTTCGCCAAACCCCTCCCTGTGGTTATGGGTCCCGGCCTTCGCCGGGACGACGGCGAGGATGTTGCGCCGCTGTCGCCCCTAGAACAAACTGCCCTGGTCCACCGGCTTGCCCACACGTTTCGGTGCGGACTTGGCCTCTTGCGCGGCCTGCTTCGGTGACGGCGCGCGCTTGGCGGCGGGCGGAGGCCGATCCGCATCGGCGGTGGCGCCCACGCGGCCATCCGCGAACTCGATCTCGACGCGCGCGCCGGGGCCGACGCTGTCGGCCGCATGCAGGGGATGGCCGGCCTCGTCGCGCACCAGCGCGAAGCCGCGGGCGAGCACGCCGCGATAGGACAGGGCCGAAAGCAATTTGCCGCTGTTCTCGACGCGGGCGTCAAAGCGCTGCAACAGCGTGACCAGCGCGCGTTGCGCGCGCTCAGTCAGCCGATGGGTGCGCTCGCGCTGACGCGCAATCGCGTTGCGCTGCGCCTGCGCGTTGGAGAGTTTCGAGGCGCGCAATCGCACGTCAAGTCCGGCAAAGCGGTCGCGCCGCCGCCGCAGCAATGAGCGCGCGGACAGGCCGAGACGTTCGCCGCACACGGTGAGGCGATGATCGGCCTGCGAGATCTGCCCGTGCAGCACCCGCAGCGTCAGCTTGGCGCCGGCCGCGGTAAACCTGCGGAAATGCGCGTGCGTGTTGGCCTTGAGTCCGCGCGGCAGCGATGCGCCGGCCGAATCCAGCCGCTGCCGCGGGATCGCCAGGAGATCGCCGGCCGCTGGCAGCGCGCGCGCGGCGGCGCGCAGCTCGTTGCGCCGGCTTTCGTGACCGCGTTGCCAGCACGCGCGGGTGCGGCGGGCGAGATCGGCGACCTCGACGAAGAGATCGCTGCGCACCGGCACCGCCATCTCGGCCGCCGCCGTTGGCGTCGGCGCGCGCTTGTCGGCGACGAAATCGATCAGCGTGATGTCGGTCTCGTGTCCCACCGCCGAGATCAGCGGGATCATGCTCTCGGCGGCCGCGCGCACCACGATCTCCTCGTTGAACGACCAGAGGTCCTCCAGCGAGCCGCCGCCGCGCGCGACGATCAGCACGTCGGGCCGCGGAATCTTGCCGCCTTCAGGCAGCGCGTTGAAGCCGCGGATCGCGGCCGCGACCTGCTCGGCCGAACCTTCGCCCTGCACCTTGACCGGCCACACCAGCACATGGCGCGGAAAGCGATCCTCCAGCCGATGCAGGATGTCGCGGATGACGGCGCCGGTCGGCGAGGTCACCACGCCGATCACCTCCGGCAACCAGGGCAGCAGCTGTTTGCGCGCCTGGTCGAACAGGCCCTCGGCGGCGAGCTTCTTCTTGCGCTCCTCCATCAGCGCCATCAGCGCGCCGATGCCGGCCGGCTCCAGCGCCTCGATCACGATCTGGTACTTGGACGAGCCCGGATAGGTCGTGAGCTTGCCGGTGGCGATGACCTCGAGCCCCTCCTGCGGCTTGAAGCGCATCCGGCCGTGCACGCCCTTCCAGATCACCGCCTCGATCTTGGCGCTCTCGTCCTTGAGCGCGAAATAGCAGTGGCCGGAGGAATGCGCGCCGCGGAAGCCGGAGATCTCGCCGCGGACCCGGACATGGCCATAGGTGTCCTCCACCGTCCGCTTCAGGGACTGGGAGAGCTCGGAAACGGTGAATTCGGGCGTATTGGGCAGAGGTTCCGCAGACGGCATCGGCAAACGATTCGGCATGGTGGGGTCGAGTCCGCTGTTTAAGGATTTTCGCTCCGCGGCGCCAATCCGGGGATTGATCTCAAGAGTACTCTGTAGTATAGAGTTCTCTATTGTTGATGAGTCTGAGGGAGATTGAGCCATGGCGAATAGGCTGATGCGCGGCGTTTTGAGCGGGCTGAAATGGGCCCTGTGTGCCGTCGGCGGTGTGGCGCTGATCCTGACGGCGATGATCGCAGCGCCGCTGCAGCGACCGCCTGAGCTGCGATCGGTCTCCGACTCCGCCAAGGGTATCGACTGGTCCACGATGCCGCCGCTCGAGCGCTTTCAGGCCCGCGACGGCACCTGGCTCGGCTTCCGCCATTATGCGCCGACCGGTCCCGCGACCGGCCGCGGCGCGATCTTCATCCACGGCTCCTCCGGCTCCAGCGGCACCGTCAACCACGCGCTGACCGCTGCGATCGCCGCGCGCGGCGTCGAGACCTGGGCGCTGGACATCCGCGGCCATGGCGGCTCCGGTACGCACGGTGACATCGGATATGTCGGCCAGCTCGAGGACGATCTGGTCGATTTCGTCGCCGAGCTGCGCAAGACCGCGCCGGATCTGCCGCTGACCTTGGTCGGCCACTCCGCCGGCGGCGGCTTCGCACTGCGCGTCGCCGCGACACCGATCATGCGGGACATGTTCGTGCGTACCGTGCTGCTCGCGCCCTATCTCGGCTATGACGCGCCGACCAACTGGCCGCATTCCGGCGGATGGGCCAATGCCGACCTCCCGCGCGTGCTGGGGCTTGCCGCGCTGCGCAAGCTCGGCATTGATTGCTGCGAGCAGCTTCCGGTGCTTGCCTTCGCGGTACGGCCGAACCTCGACAAGATTCTCGTCTCCACCTATTCCGATCGCCTGATGCGCAATTTCGCCACGCGCGGCTATCGCATCGATTTTCCGGCGACGACACGTCCGATCACGATCTTCGGCGGCAGCGAAGACGAGATGATGATCTCGGACAAATATGCGGATACCGTGCAGGCCATCAAGCCATCGATCGACGTCAAGATCATCGACGGCGTCAACCATATGGGCATCGTCACCAGCCCAAAGGCGATCTCGGTCATCGCGGCGGACGTGGCGACGCGCGGGGCAGGGCAGTCATGATGCGATCCGCTGATGGCAAGGCAATCGCAGATGGGAGCGGTTTCTCCGTGGCCATCCTTCGAGACGCCCGCCTGCGGCGGGCCCTCAGGATGAGGGCGGAGTTTGCGGCAGCCGCTTCAACGGATCTTGGTGCAGCTGAGCCTCATCCTGAGGAGACCGCTGGAAGCGGTCGTCTCGAAGGACGAGGCGCTTGCTCAGCTGTCACCGAACTCGCGGCCATCCTTCGAGACGCCCGCCTGCGGCGGGCCCTCAGGATGAGGATCGAATGCGTAGCTGCTGATTCAAAGGCAAAGCTGCCGCTGAGCCTCATCCTGAGGAGACCGCGAAGCGGTCGTCTCGAAGGACGAGGCGTGCGCTCGGGTGTCACCTCGAGTCATATGCGACAGCCCAGGGACTGAAAGGGATGACATGATCGACAGCAAGCAGGCTTCCGAGGCGCTGGCCGATATCGACGACATCGTCCAGCGCCTGCGGCAATCGCAACTCTACGAACTGGCGAGCCTCGCTGCGTTGTGGTGGGGCGTTCTGGTGTTTGCCGGCAATCTCGTCACCTGGCTCTGGCCGGTCTACGCGATCTATGCCTGGCCCGCCGTCGATATCCTGGGCGTCGGCGGATTGATTGCGCTCCGCCTGCTCAATCCGCCGCAGGCCTATGCGGCGGTCTTCGACATCAGGCTGCTGCTGGTGTTCGCGCTGTTCTTTGCCTTCGGCTATCTCTGCACCAACGTCATCGGTCATTTCGGTCCGCGCCAGTTGGGCGCGTTCTGGCCGATCTATTTCATGCTGTTCTACATGCTGGCGGGTCTCTGGTTCGGCTACGCGTTGGTCGGGATCGGCCTCGGCATCACCGCGCTGACGCTGATCGGCTACTTCTTCATCGGAGGTGCGTTTCCGCTCTGGATGGCCTTCGTCAACGGCGGTGGCCTGATCCTCGGCGGTCTCTGGATGCGGCGGATCTAGCCGATGGCCGAGCTCGACGACATCATCCACCAGCCGCTGCGGCTGAAGATCATGGCGGCGCTGAACGCGCTGCCCGTGTCCGCCGGCCTCGAATTCTCCCGGCTGAAGAAGCTGACCGGCGCCACCGACGGCAATCTCGGCGCGCACATCGAGACGCTCGCCAAGGCGGGCTACGTCTCGGTGGAGAAGGCCTTCGTCGGCAAGAAGCCGCAGACCACGGTGACGGCCACCGCCACCGGCCGCGGCGCGTTTGCGCGGCATGTGGCGACGTTGCAGGAGATCATTGCGGGGAAGCAGGTCTGATCGGTCGAAGCTGACGCGAACTCTTACCCTCCCCTGGAGGGGGAGGGTCGATCGCGCGCAGCGCGAGCGGGGTGGGGTGATCTCTCCACACGGGCACCGTCGACGCTTAGCGAGTTTTGTGCACTGTCACCGTAATTCTAATTCCTCTGGCTTCTGCGTTGAAAAACCTAACGAATTCGCGTCCGTCCTGCACGGCTTCGTAGCAGCGCTTTGCATTGGCGCAAGCCGCGAAGCGGACTAGTCGATTACCTCTCGACCTGCCTTACGTCACGCTGTGCAACCTAGCATTGGCATAGCGATGTGGGGATATCCTCACACGAAGGCGTTGCCGTGCTTGAGAGTACCAGCCAGCCTCACCAAAATCTCGTTAAAGTAGTCAGCCTGCTCTGACTCTCGGGATTACGGTGACAGTGCACTAAACGGGCCAACTAATGCTTAGGCTTTGGAATTTTGTGCACTGTCACCGTAATTCAACTAGGCCAATCGATGTTTTGGGAATGTAGTGCACTGTCACCGTAATTCCGCAAACGTCTAGCAAGTCGCTTCCCCAGCTATCCCGCCCAGTCCTCCATACTAATTTGGCCCCACACGTAATCCCACGCCCTCTTGTTGCCCAAGCCCTGCGCCGAGAAGACCGCGAGGGCGTCACGAATCCTTACGAAATCCTCGTCGCTCCACTTTCCGGCCTGCGCTCTCGAAATGATGCGGTCGCGCAGATGGCTATATCGATTGCTTCGCCATGCTTCAGCATTGATGTCACCATTCGATTCAAGGACGCGGACCAACGCAAAGCTGGGAAGCCCCGCGAGAGCGCAAGCAGCGTCGATCAAATCGGTAACCTGCCCGAACCAACGAGCGTTATTCCGCCCTCCATACTCGCAGCGTTCCGCCAGTGCACCGTATGTGATCGGCGGGAGCCTTGCTTTGTAGTCCTCAATCAACATTGCGAGTGCGTTCTCGGCAACGGCGTGCGTCTTCAATGCCCGCCCTGATGCGGCGCCGCGTTGCACACCAGTTTTCCTGACGCTGGGCGTCCTGGCGGGCTTGAGCGCCTTAGCGCGCTCCTCGCATGCAGCAACAAGCAAAAGCAAACCTTCCGGCTTCGCCCGCTCGGCAAGCCGCTCGCACTCTCCCACAGTTTCGAGTGTACCAGCGATGGCGATCAGTTCAGCTTCAGTCTTTTTTGGCATCTCAGTCAATCCCGCTCCTTCCGCGCCGCATGCCATTTTGCGCGCGCAACCCTGGCCTCAGCAACAGCGGCAGTGAAAGGCCCCCAATCGATAGTCCATTTCTTCTTGCTCCGCAGATGATGCTGGGCGAAAGCGCGGATCACGTGCCTGGAGAAAGCGGCTTCAGTGCAAACATTGATCTTAGTGAAATGCCGGATCAGGCGCTGCCCATCCGCCGCGCTAAGCGCACCTATCTTGATCAGCACGCGCGTCATGCCCCAGTGCTGAATCGAATGGCACATCACGCATATTGCGTTCACGGCGGTCAGCCGCGCTACGCCCTTTCTCGCCGTCTCGCTCAGCTTCCAGACTTCATGTCCATGGAGGCGCCTCTTGCGATTGCCACAAATCGAGCATTCACGGAGACGGTCACGAGTAGACCGGCTCAACTTGCGCCACCGGCCTTGTCCGAGACCAACTTTGTTGGACCGGAGGTTCATCTGCCACAGCGGCTCCGGAATAAGCTCAACCCGTAGAACGAACCTCCTAGTCATGCTGCTGCTCATTCAGCGGGCGCGGAGGAGCGCGAAAATTGACGTTCGACCTCGCCTGCCGCCGCCTCAATATCCAGTCCGCGCGCAATCGCCACTTCCCTGGTGAACCTGTTCAAAACCGTTTGGTACATTTCCTCGCGCCGCAGCCATGGGCGCATCTCACGCAGAAGCCGGGCCAACTCCAGTATGTCGCCAGATTCGAGGCGCCCCACCAATTCAATCGTCTGCTCACGCAAATCGTCTTCTTGGCCGGTAAGCACCGAGAGCGCTGCGTCAACCTGTGCGGCGTCAGATATCTTGCGCATTCCGACATTGGCCACCTTGGCCGTGGGAACGCGTAGCGTCATTTCCTCTTCCGCAAAGTTGATAACAAAAAACTCCAGCTCGGCGCCTGCGATAGTTTGTGTCTCGATGTCTAGAATCTGGCCAACGCCGTGGGCAGGATAGACAATAAATTGATTGACGGCGAAGCCGTTACGCTCGCGCACAGATGGAGCCGCCACCTCCTCCTTAGCGTCCGTCGCGGGCTTACTGCTCGCTTTCAAGAGCTGCTGGGCGTGCGCCTGCTCGCACAGACCACGGAGCGTGTGCACCAGGTTTGCCACATGCTCCTTCGGAAGCGAGGCCGTAAGGCGCTGCGTGTGCGCCTGCCACTCAGAATCACCATATGTGCAAGCGGGAGCGCTGATCAAAACGGTGGTCTGCAATTCATCGTTCTTGCGCGTAACCAGAACGGCGCTCGCTTCGTAGTCTCGCGCTGCGTTACGGTATTGTGCCTTCGCAAGGTAGCCGCCCAAGCACATCCCTGGAGAGACTTCGACTAAGAAGGGGGCAAGGAAATCACTCCCTCTCGCACGCGTTGCGGCTTCGACCTCTTCGTTCCAGAGAGGTTCACCCCATTCATCTACGGGCGGACTAGACAATTGGACGACCCCGGGGGGTATCTTTGTCCCGTTGCGTGACCAGCCGAACACCATCGCCCCCCTCCCTTGTTCGCTCGCACGTTATCCTCCTCGCATGCGCAAGTCATGCAAAACGGAATCGCAGGGATTCCGAAACGGAGCGTTGTATGAAACCAAGATGGGATTACGGTGACAGTGCACTAATCCACGTCAACTGTTGCTTTGGCTTGAACCTAGCGCGCTGTTTCTTGGGAAATTGAGTGCACGGTCACCTTATCCGTTTGAATTTTCCGACGGGTATATTTATCACACGCCCCCGTCCATCACTCGCGTATCGTCGCATGTGTCCCTATTCCGTGCCGGAGCCTACTGTTTTCCGAAACCACCACCGGGCACCGGTCGCCCGGTATTGCTGTGCAACGACCGGCTCAGCGTACGCGATTGTTTCAGCAACGAACTCCTTCAGAAGTCGTCCCACACGGTCCAGCTCTGGCTCAAATCCACCTTGATCCCAAATATCGCGGCGTAGCTGTTCGTAAAGCCTTCGAGTGTTTTCAGAATCGCCATTGTCTTGATTATAGACTCTTTGAGCGAGCATTTGCGCGGCAACTTCTATGTGCCTCCGCGCCTGATGCAGTTTCAAGAACGTTTGCTCCACACTTGCGCCGAAAAGTGCCATGCATCGCGGCTGGATGGCCCAAACTCTTTAGAAGAATTTGGTGTTGGAATTGATGCGCTTGATCGCAGCGAAGTAAGGTCCGCGCTGCCGCCGCCGATCTTCGGTGTCGTTTTCCCATGCGGGCATATCCGCCCACTCATACCCTTCCGCGAGCGGGCTGCGTATATTTCCAAAGATGAATTTGGTCTCGTGCGCAATCGTAAGCGCATCAAAGGCGGTGTCGATGCGCCGCTCTTCCAGCTTCTCGCGACGCCAACGTCCAAACGAGCGAAATCCGCCAACGGCAATGGCCATGGTGATCGCAAAACCGATGAGCGTGAATACTTGTGTCCAGCCAAATGCCCACGGATGATCCACAATTATGCTCCCCAGCCGAGAAAGCCTGATTCGACTAGAAAGGAAGAATGGCACGTTCTACGAGCGTTCGTTGGCTGTTGCCTGCTTCTCCCGGTTATTCACAGGCTGCTTTACCTCGCGGCCGAACGTGCGCTGGGGTCCCACATATATGTTGATCCGACCCGGCAGCCATTAGAACCGTGGACCGCCGACGCATCGGCGGCCTCTGCTGAATATTCGCGACAAACACGTCTATCTATTGCCAAGTGCGTGAGCCAAGCCGCCAAGATATGTCCGCGCCGGAATGACGGGGAGTTCGGGCGCTGCCCCCTTGAGCCCCACCCCGATTCATGCGACCTCCGCCCCCGCAAACCCTCATTCTGAGCCTCTTATGCACATTCTCCTGCTTGGTTCCGGCGGCCGCGAACATGCGCTGGCTTGGAAGATCGCGGCTTCCCCGCTGGTGACGAAATTGTGGTGCGCGCCCGGCAATGCCGGCATCGCGCGCGAGGCGGAATGCGTGGCGCTCGATATCGCCGACCATGCCGCCGTGATCGACTTCTGCAAGACCAACGCGGTCGAGCTCGTCGTGGTCGGCCCGGAGACGCCGCTGGCGGCCGGCATCGTCGATGATCTCACCGCCGCCGGGATCAAGGCGTTCGGGCCGAGCAGGACGGCCGCGCAGCTCGAAAGCTCGAAGGGCTTTACCAAGGCGCTGTGCACCGAATTCGGCATTCCGACCGGCGCCTACCAGCGGTTCAGCAACGCCGCCGACGCGCGCGCCTATGTGCAGAGCCAGGGCGCGCCGATCGTGGTCAAGGCGGACGGCCTGGCCGCCGGCAAGGGCGTCGTCGTCGCCCACACCGTGCGCGAGGCCGAGGACGCCATCGCCATGATGTTCGAGGGCGCCTTTGGCGAAGCCGGCGCTGAGGTCGTGATCGAGGAATTCCTGGCGGGCCGCGAGATCAGCTTCTTCGCGCTGTGCGACGGCGAGACCGCCATTCCGCTCGCCTCCGCGCAGGACCACAAGCGCGTGTTCGACCACGACGTCGGCCCGAACACCGGCGGCATGGGCGCCTATTCGCCGACGCCTTTGGTGACGCCGGCGATCCATGACGCGATCATGGCCAGGATCATTTTGCCGACGGTGGCCGGCATGAAGCAGCGCGGCACGCCATTCCGCGGCATTCTCTACGCCGGCATCATGCTGACGACGCAGGGCCCGAAACTGTTCGAGTTCAACGCCCGCTTCGGCGATCCCGAGTGCCAGGTGCTGATGCTGCGCATGATGTCCGACATCGTGCCGGCGTTCCTCGCTGCCTGCGACGGGCAATTGAAGCATTTCGATCTGCGCTGGTATCCGGACTCCGCGCTCACCGTGGTGATGGCGGCAAAGGGCTATCCCGGCGACTACCAGAAGGGCACGCGCATCGAGGGGCTCGAGGACGCGGCGAAGGTGGATTCTGTCGAGATCTTCCACGCCGGCACGGTTGAGAAGGGCGGCGCGATCCTCGCCAATGGCGGCCGCGTGCTCAATGTCTGCGCGCTAGGGGCGACCGTGACCGAAGCGCAGGCCCGCGCCTATCAGGCCGTCGACCGCATCAACTGGCCGGAGGGCTTCTGCCGCCGCGACATCGGCTGGCAGGCGGTGGAGGCGGAGAAGGCCACCAGCTGACAAAAAAATTGCACAAGCAGGCCATAGGCTTAGCTACTGTGCATGGGGTTGTTTTCAACGTTTTGTTGGGGGCGGCTCCGCGACCGACCCGACAAGGATGCAAAAAGATGTCCGATCTCGCCGACCTCTTTCCCGGCTTCGCCGCCGAATGGATCAACACCTCGTTCGGCCGCATCTTTGCCCGCGTCGGCGGCAACGGCCCGCCGCTATTGCTGCTGCACGGCTTTTCCGAGACGCATGTGATGTGGCACCGGGTCGCCCCGCAGCTGGCCGACAAGTTCACGCTGATCATCGCCGACCTGCCGGGCTATGGCTGGTCCGACATGCCCGAGAGCGACGCGCTGCATATCCCCTACAGCAAGCGCGCGATGGCCAAGGCCATGGTGGAGGCGATGGAGCAACTCGGCCACGTGCACTTCGCGCTCGCGGGCCACGACCGCGGCGGCCGGGTGTCGTACCGGCTCGCGCTCGACCATCCCGGCCGGCTGTCGCGGCTCGCGGTGCTCGATATCCTGCCGACCTATAATTACTGGGAGCGGATCAACCGGCAGTACGCGCTGAAGATCTATCACTGGACCTTCCTGGCGCAGCCAGCGCCGCTGCCGGAGACGCTGATCTCGGGCCAAGGCGAGTTCTTCCTGCGCTTCAAGATGGCGAGCCAGACCAAGTCGAAGACGCTGGACGCCATCGACAAGCGCGCGCTCGAGCACTACATCGCCCCGTTCCGCGATCCCGCCCGCGTGCATGCGATGTGCGAGGACTATCGCGCCGGCGCCAATTTCGACTACGACCTCGACAAGGCGGATTTCGAGGCTGGCAAGAAGATCACCATCCCCATGCTGGCGCTGTGGGGTGGCGTGGGCATCGCCCAGGCCGCCGCCACCCCGCTCGACACCTGGAAGCAATGGGCGACCAATGTCCAGGGCATGCCGGTGGACTCGGGCCACTTCCTCACCGAGGAGAACCCCGACGTTACCGCCAAAGCGCTGCGCGAGTTCTTCCTCGCGCCCTAGCGCCGCTCCCGAAAGAAGTCCTTGAGCAGCCGCGCCGACTCGCTTTCGCCGACCCCGGAATAAACGTCCGGGACGTGATGGCAGGTCGGCTGCGTGAAGAACCGCACGCCGGACTCCACCGCACCGCCCTTGGGGTCGGCCGCGCCGTAATACAGCCGCCTGACCCTTGCAAAGGAGATCGCGCCCGCACACATGGTGCAGGGCTCCAGCGTCACGTAGAGGTCGCAGTCGACCAGGCGCTCGCTGCCGATTTTCCTGGCCGCCTCGCGCAGCGCAATGATTTCGGCATGGGCCGTGGGGTCGTAATCGGTCAGCGTCCGGTTCGCCGCAGTGGCGATGACCTCGTAATTGCAGACCACGACGCACCCGATCGGAACTTCGCCCGCCTTTCCGGCATTTTCGGCCGTTTTGAGCGCCAAATCCATGAAAGAGGGGGCTTTCAAGCCTCGTATCATCGCCAGAAACCTGCTAGTAGCTGCGCCTTCAGCAGAAGTGCTTGACCGAATTTGCCTGAGCATGCGGCTCGAAACGAGCGCGCACAATGCTCATCGCGCCACCCCCTGAGTGAGATTATTCATGCCTCGCGACAGCGACAAAGACAACGATTCCCGCGGCCGGCGAGGCCCGGCCAAGGGGCCAGCGAAGGGCGCCCGCAGTGGCAAGCCGCGCGGCCCCGAGAAGAAGTTCGCCAAGCGCGGCTTCGAAGGCAAGGGCGACAGCCGTCCCCCCCGTGGCGACCGCGACAGCCGTCCGTCCCGCCCCCGCGCGGACGGTGATGCCCCGCGCCGCGACTTTTCCGACCGTCCGAAATTCAAGCGCGACGACCGCGGTGGCGATGGGCGCGGCGAGCGCAGCTTCAAGCCGCGCGGCGAACGCTCGTTTTCGGATCGTCCCTCACGCGATGGCGAGAAGCGTTCGTTCAAGCCGCGCGGCGACCGTCCGGCGTTCGGGCGCGACGACCGCCCGCCGCGCAGCCGCGATCGCGACGAGTCCCGCCCCGCCGGCCGGTTTGGCGACAAGAAGTTCGGCGACAAGAAGTTTGGCGATAAGCGGCCCTACGCGCCGCGTGGCGAACGCCCGGAGCGCAAGTTTGACGGCGAGCGGAAGTTTTCGCGCGGTGCACCGGACCGCAGCGACCGCCCGCGCACCGAGCGCAGCGATTCAAAACCCTGGCAGAAGCGCGATGCGGCTCCGCGCGGCGATCGGCCGCCGCGCAAGGATTTCAGCAAGGGCCCGCGCAAGGAGTTCGGCGGCAGCGACCGCGGTCAGGACAAGCCCTGGCAGAAGCGCGAAGGTGGCGAGGACCGCCCGCGCTTCTCGCGCTCCCGCGACGATCGTACATCGGGTGATCGTCCGTTCCGCGAGCGCCCCAAATTCGATCGGCCCAAGTTTGATCGCCCGCGCGAGGATCGTCCAAAATTCGACCGGCCCCGCCGTGACAATGACGGCGAACGCGGTGCGCGCGGTGGCGACCGCCCGAAGTTCGACCGTCCGCGCGAGCGCGCCGAAGGCCGCTCCGACTGGCACGAGCATCCGCGCAACGAAGGTCGCTTCGGCGATCGGCCGCGCCGTGAAAACGAGGATGAGAGCAGGATCTTCGAGAAGCGTCCGGCCTTCGGTGGCCGCGGCGCTTATCGCGAGCGCGATCGTGATTTTGACCGGCGCCCGCGGCGCGAAGAGGAGCCGAAGCCGAAGAAGGCCGGCGAGCGCATCGCCAAGGTGCTGTCGCGCGCGGGCCTCGCCTCGCGCCGCGATGCCGAGGAGATGGTCACGCAGGGCCGCGTCGCCGTCAACGGCCGGGTCATCAACTCGCCGGCGCTCGATATCACCGCGAACGACGTCGTCACCGTCGACGGCAAGCCGTTGCCGGAGCGCGAGCGCACGCGGCTGTTCCTCTATCACAAGCCGCGCGGGCTGATGACGACGCATGACGACCCCGAGGGCCGTCCGACCGTGTTCGACAATCTGCCGGAAGGCCTGCCGCGGCTGATCTCGATTGGCCGGCTCGACTTCAACACCGAAGGCCTGCTGCTGCTCACCAATGACGGCGGCCTCGCGCGCACGCTGGAGCTGCCCGACACCGGCTGGCTGCGCCGTTACCGCGTCCGCGCCCATGGCGAGATCACGCAGGCGCAGCTTGACCAGCTCAAGAACGGCATCGAGGTCGAGGGCGTCAAATACGGACCGATCGACGCGACGCTGGAGCGCGACCAGGGCGCCAACGTGTGGCTGGTGTTCGCGATCCGCGAAGGCAAGAACCGCGAGGTGCGCAACGTCTGCGCTCATCTCGGGCTCGAGGTGAACCGGCTGATCCGCGTGTCCTACGGTCCGTTCCAGCTCGGCGAGGTCCCCGAAGGTGAGGTCGAGGAGATCCGCTCCCGTGTGCTGCGCGACCAGCTCGGGGAGAAGATCATCGAGAAGTCGGGCGCGCAGTTCGACGTGCCGCAGAAATCGCCCGCAGGCGGCGATGCTGCACCGGCGGAGAACAAGCCGCTCAAGCGCGGCGTGATCAACGACCGCAAGGGGCGCCGCGTGCTGGTGCAGCGCACCGGCAGCGACGAAGCGCGCGAGCGCAACGAAGCCGAGGTCAACGGCTACGGCCCGCCGCGCCGTCCCAAGCGCGGCTATCACGGCAAGCGCGACCTGACGCCGAAGGAGGACTGACGTTGCGCGTCGTCGGCGGTCGATTGAAGGGGCGCAATCTGGCCTCGCCGTCCTCGCGCGACATCCGTCCGACGGCGGACCGCCTGCGCGAGTCCGTGTTCAACATCCTCGTGCACGCCTATGACGATCCGATCCAGGACGCGCGCGTGCTCGATCTCTTTGCAGGCACTGGTGCGCTCGGGATCGAGGCGTCCTCGCGCGGCGCGAAATTCACGTTGTTCGTCGACAACGGCGCGGAGGCGCGCGCATTGTTGCGCAACAATGTCGAGGCGCTGGGCTTAGGCGGCACGACCAAGGTCTACCGCCGCGATGCAACGGACCTCGGCCCCGCGCATCCGGTCGAGCCGTTCTCGCTGGTGTTCCTCGATCCACCCTACGGTAAGGGCCTTGCGGTGAAGGCGCTTGCGAGCTTGCGCGACGGCGGCTGGTTGACGGGGGGCGCGCTGCTCGTTGTCGAGGAGGCGAAGGCCGCGCAGTTTGCCGCGCCGGAAGGTTATGAGGAATTGGAGCGCCGCGCATACGATGACACGGAGTTCGTGTTTTTGACGAAGCCCTAGCCTCGCTGCCGTAGCAACCATTAGGTTGGCGTCCGATTTCCGCGAGCATGACGCCGCGCTTGCGGCCGTCAAGGCGTGGCCTGGCA